>USLP01000325.1 GCA_900555525.1 uncultured Eubacteriales bacterium | reverse complement strand
TATTCCTTCGTTTTTAACAGCCGAAATAGGCACGGCATGAATTCCCAAAAGCTCCTCAAGCTTAACGATGTCAATATGATTGCCGTTGCTTCTAACCTCGTCCATAAGGTTAAGAGCAATAACCATGGGAATATTAAGTTCCATAAGCTGTAAAGTGAGGTATAAATTTCTCTCTATATTCGTTGCGTCGATTATATTAATAATTGCGTCGGGCTTCTCTTTTATAAGAAAATCCCTCGTTACAATTTCCTCCGCCGTATACGGTGAAATTGAATAAATACCGGGCAAATCGACAACAACAAGGTTTTTATCCTTTTTTATAAAACCTTCCTTTTTGTCTACGGTTACACCGGGGAAGTTTCCAACATGCTGATTGCTTCCCGTAAGGCGGTTAAAAAGTGTTGTTTTTCCGCAGTTTTGATTTCCTATAAGTGCAAAAACCATTATTTTGTCCGTTCCTTTCAGATAATTTCAATTTCTATATTTTTTGCGTCGTCAAGTCTTAGAGTGAGTTCATAACCCCGAAGCTTTATTTCAAGCGGGTCGCCCATAGGCGCAGTTTTGCGAAGAAGTACCTTTGTTTTCGGGGTAAGCCCCATATCAAGCAAGCGTCTGCGCAGTATCCCCTCGCCGTTTACAGCGGTTATAATTCCGCTTTCTCCGATTTTAAGTTCATTAAGAGTCATATCTTTCCTCCGAAATTTTTAGTATACTTATATTGTATAACGAAATTCGTCATTTGTCAATCTAAAACATCAAATTTATTACAAAAACCGCAAACAATACTGTGAAAACATCGGTAATAAGTCCTACAAATATCGCCGTGCCTGTCTTTTTCGCATTTGCTGCGCCGAAATAAACCGCTATCGTATAAAGCGTTGTTTCGGTTGAAGCAGCGATAACCGAAGCGATAAGCCCAACCTTGCTGTCTGCGCCGTATTTGTCCAGAATATTTGTAAGAAGAGCAACAGAACCGCTCCCCGAAACAGGGCGCATGATAACCATTTCGTAAAGTCCTTCGGGAATTTTCATAACGCTGAACACGGGCTCAAGAAATTTCGCAAAAAACGAAAACGCCCCCGTTTCCCGAAAAAGAGCGACTGCCGTCATAACGGCAACAATATTCGGCATTATGTACCATATCGTTTTTATACCGTCCGAAAAGCCATTTGCAAAATTTGACACTGTGTCCGATTTTGTAAAAAGACTTTTAAGTACCGTAAAAAGTATAAAAAGCGGAAATATATACTCCGCCCCTTTTGAAATATACCCAATCATTCTTCTTTTCTCCTATATGTAAGCTTTAAAACCACCATTGCAAAAACAAGGCTCGATATACTGACAATAAGTACGGGAAGAATTATATCCGACGGATTTTTCGAACCGTAAAGCGCCCGAAGCGACATAACGGTTGTGGGGATAATCTGTACGGAACAGGTATTAAAGAGTATGAATTTGCACATATCGCGGCTCGGAAATTTTCGTCCTTTATTATCACGGTCAAGCTCCTCCATGGCAGAAAGCCCCGCAGGGGTAGCCGCATTTCCTATCCCTATCATATTTGCGGCTATGTTTAAGGAAATATAATTTTTCGCCGTTTCGTTTTTCGTTTCAAATATGCGCCCTATTATTTTCTTTATAAATCCGCAAAGCTTATCGGTAATCCCGCTTTCCTCCGCTATCCTCATAATTCCCGAAAAAAATCCCGTGAGGAACGCTATTTTTATTATAAAAGCTCCGCTGTCATTCAAAGATTTTGTTATTATATCAAATATTTCGTTCGGATTACCGCAAAAAAGTGCGTATATTATCGCAGATGCCAGAAAAAAAACAAAAATGGTATTCATAAAAATCTCCATTCCTTGCCCTGTAATAAAACTTCTCTTATCTATAGGGCAAGGAATGATAAGAGATTTTTTACCTATGTGCGTTTCTTATGGCGAAGCCAAGAAATCGCACGGGTTACTATAAATTGTATCATTAACGGGAAAGGATCTTTCACGTTAAAAAACTCCCCATACCGTAAATATATGTATGAGGAGGCGAAAATATTTTATTTTTTACGCTGTTATTCGCTGTGTATATTTTTTCTTGACAATTATGTAAAGAATTATATACATAATTCCCGTAGCTATCCATGACAAGGGGTATGAAATAAGCAATACGTTAAAGCTGTGAAACCTTCTGAAAACCGTATAAATCCATATAAGTCTCGTTCCGCATACTCCCAAAATCGAAATTATCATACCGCTGAAGGAAGCGCCCATTCCTCGGAGCGAACCGCACAGAATATCCTGAAAAGCGCAAAGAAAATACGTTGTGGCTATAATTTTAAGACGTTCATGACCTATAATTATCGCTTCCCTTTCACCGGGACAATAAATTTTCATAAGCATTGCGCCGCCAAAATATCCCAAAAGCGCAACAAAAATGCTTAAAATACCCGCATAAACGTAGCAAACCCTAATTGTTTTTCCGATTCTGTCATACTTTCTTATTATAGCGTGAGCTGCTCCCGGAATCAATATACCGAATTTTTTCATGGTTCTGTTTTACTGTCTCCATAATCTTGCCTTATATT
>USLP01000324.1 GCA_900555525.1 uncultured Eubacteriales bacterium | reverse complement strand
ACGGCATTTTTAATACTGTTTTGGATGCTTTCTTCCCTTTTGTAATATCCGGTCAGTGCATTTAATACCTCTTCGAGCTTGCCCGATTTATAAGCCTCATCAATTTCATCGATAGAAATTTTTCTTTCCTCGGTAGGTATTCCCCATTCCTTGCAAAGATGTATAACGGAATCTCTGGTTATTCCGGGAAGAATACTTCCGTTTAACATAGGCGTTACAACCTTGCCGTCAATCTTAAAGAAGATATTCATAGCGCCGACTTCTTCGATATACTTTCTTTCAACGCCGTCAAGCCACAAAACCTGTGAATATCCTGCGTCATGCGCTTTAACCTGCGCTTTTAAGCTTGCCGCATAGTTGCCTCCCGTTTTTGTATATCCCATTCCGCCTCTTACGGCTCTTACGTATTCGTCCTCAATCCATATTCCTACGGGTTCCAGTCCGCTTTCGTAATACGCTCCGCTCGGAGAAAGAATTACAACAAAGAGGTAATTTTCTGACGGTGCAACTCCCAAAAATTCATCTGTTGCGATGATGAAAGGTCTTATATACAACGATGTGCCCTTGCCTTCGGGAATCCAGTCTTGGTCAAGCTTTACAACAGCCGAAACAGCCTGTACAAAATCTTCTTCGGGAAGATACGGAATACAAAGTCTTTCGTTTGTTACATTCGTTCTTTTAGCATTCATATCGGGGCGGAAAAGATATGTTTTTCCGTCTTCGCCTCTGTATGCCTTAAGTCCTTCAAACATTTCCTGTCCGTAATGGAAAACCATAGCGGCAGGCGACATTGTAAGGTTTTGGAAAGGTACGATTCTCGGGTCATACCAGCCCTTGCCCTCCGTATAGTTCATCATGAACATATGGTCTGTGAAAATTTTTCCGAACCCCAGTTTCTGCCCTTTTGCGGGTTTCTGCTTTGGAGTTTGTGTTTTTGTTATTTTGATGTCTAACATTTTAACCTTACTTCCTTTTATATTATATTTGTTCCAATATTTTTTCTGTCATTTCTGTGCAGGAAAGCGGTTTTGCATCGCTTGCGCCCAAAATATCTGCTGTTCTGAATCCTGCTTTCAATACGTCGTCAACAGCTTTTTCTATATTCTTGGCTTCCGTTTCCAAATCGAACGAATATCTCAACATCATAGCCGCCGATAAGATTGTTGCAATCGGGTTTGATTTATTCTGACCTGCAATGTCGGGCGCGGAGCCGTGGATAGGCTCATACATTCCGCATTTTGTGTCGCCTATTGAAGCCGACGGCAAAAGTCCTATAGAACCCGTAACCTGTGAAGCTTCGTCGGAAAGAATATCGCCGAACATATTCGACGTAACAACAACGTCAAACTGCGACGGATTTTTAACAAGCTGCATTGCCGCATTGTCAACAAGCATATCCACACACTCAACTTCGGGATAATCCTTGGCAACCTTATGAACAACTTCTCTCCAAAGTCTGGAGCTTTCCAAAACGTTAGCCTTGTCTATGCTTATAACCTTTTTGCTTCTCTTCATTGCCGTTTCAAAAGCAACTTTTGCGATACGCTCAATTTCCTTTACGCTGTAACATTCCGTATCGTAAGCCTGCTCGCCGAGCTCTTTATCTTCTTTTCTGCCTCTTTCTCCGAAATAGATACCGCCCGTAAGCTCTCTTATCATAACAAGGTCAATGCCCTTTGCGGCAATGTCCTCTCTTAAGGGGCATTCAGCCTTTAAGGAATCATACAGCTTTGCGGGTCTGATATTTGTATAAAGTCCCAGAGCGCTTCTTACACCCAAAAGAGCCTTTTCGGGGCGAAGATTACCGGGGAGCGTATCCCACTTCGGACCGCCCACAGCGCCCAAAAGCACGCTGTCGCTTGCTTTGCAGCCCTCAACCGTTTCGTCGGGAAGCGGTACGCCTGTTGCGTCTATTGCACAGCCGCCTGCGAGGTACGGCGTGAATTTGAATGTATGACCGTATTTTTCACCTATTTTTTCGAGTACCTTAACGGCGCTCTCAACTATTTCGGGACCTATTCCGTCCCCTTTCAAAAGCGCAATGTTGAAATTCATTTCTATTACCATTCCTTTCCGTGCCATATAGCACAAAACTAATCCTTTATTTGATTTTACCCTGTTTAATAGATTCGATAAGTCCGCCTGCGGAAATAATCGTCTGAATAAATTCGGGGAACGGGTCTGTTTTAAATTCCTCTCCCGTTGTTTTATTATAAATTACGCCTGCGTCCATATCGACGCTTAATTCGTCGCCCTCGGAGATAGCGTCAACAGCTTCGGGGCATTCTATAATCGGAAGTCCGATATTTATTGAATTGCGGTAGAAAATTCTTGCAAAGCTTTTTGCGATTACAAGCGCAATACCGCTTTCCTTTATAGCTATGGGAGCGTGTTCTCTCGAAGAACCGCAGCCGAAATTGTAGTCGGCAACCATAATGTCGCCGTCCTTAACACGAGAAGTAAACGTAGCGTCCAAATCCTCCATGCAATGCGATGCAAGCTCTTTTTTGTCGATTGTATTAAGATAACGGGCAGGAATGAGAACGGCTGGATCAACATTACTACCGCATTTTATAACTTTT
>USLP01000323.1 GCA_900555525.1 uncultured Eubacteriales bacterium | reverse complement strand
CTAAAGGGGAAACGGAGCTTACAAGCGAAGAACGTTTGTTGAGAGCTATATTCGGCGAAAAAGCAAGAGAAGTAAGAGATACTTCCTTGAGAGTTCCTCACGGAGAATGCGGTACAATCGTTGAAGTAAACGTATTTACAAGAGAAAACGGCGACGAGATGTCTCCCGGTGTTAATATGATTGTAAGAGTTCATATCGCACAGAAGAGAAAAATCTCCGTTGGTGATAAAATGGCGGGACGTCATGGTAACAAGGGTGTTATTTCGAGAATACTTCCCGAAGAAGATATGCCTTATCTGCCCGACGGACGTCCGCTCGATATCGTGCTTAACCCTCTGGGCGTTCCTTCGCGTATGAATATCGGTCAGGTATTGGAGGTTCACTTGGGTCTGGCGGCTAAAAAACTCGGCTGGAAGATTGCAACCCCCGCATTTGACGGCGCTGTCGAAAGCGATATAGTAGAAACCTTTGAAAAAGCGGGGATAGGCTACAACGAGGAGCTTTTGCCTGAGCTTAAGGAAAGAGAAAAAGCATTCGAGCAGGAAAAAGCCGAATTTGAAAAAATCAAAGATACGCTTTCTCCCGAAGAAAGAGAAGAAAAAGAAAGCGAAATCGAGCTTAAAGAAATCGAGCTTAAAGAATTTAAAGGTGAGGTTTATGACGGAAAGACAGTTCTTTATGACGGAAGAACGGGTGAACCGTTCGACAACCGTGTTACTGTCGGATATATGTACTTCTTAAAACTGCATCACCTTGTTGACGATAAGATTCATGCACGTTCCACGGGTCCTTATTCGCTTGTAACGCAGCAGCCTTTGGGCGGTAAAGCGCAGTTCGGCGGACAGAGATTCGGTGAAATGGAGGTTTGGGCACTGGAAGCATACGGCGCGGCTTACACCTTGCAGGAAATCCTTACCGTTAAGTCGGACGATATTGTAGGACGTGTTAAGACGTATGAAGCTATCGTAAAGGGCGCTAACGTTCCGAAGCCGGGTATTCCCGAATCGTTTAAAGTTCTTATTAAGGAGCTTCAGTCCTTGGGTCTTGATATGAAGGTATACGATAAAGAGGGCGAGGAAATCAGCCTTAAAGATACGTATGACCAGGACGATGAGCCGAGAGTAACGCTTAAGGATATATCAAACGAGGAGGACATCGTTAAGGCAATTGCCGACCCTGTCGCCGACAGCGAAGACGATGACGATGATGATGAACTTCTCGATGATTACAATGATGATTTGGACGGCGACGATGACATATTGTCAGATGCCGCAAAAAAAGATGAAGAGCTTTTGGACGATGAGGATAACGAAAGCATAGATGATATTCTTGACGATATAGAATAATCCCCCTGTCAATTTTGGCAGACAAACTTTGTTAAGTAAAGGATGATGATAAATGGGAGAAAACAATTCAGTTCAGTTTAATGATTTTGATTCCATAAAGGTGGGCTTGTGCTCACCCGAGGATGTGCTGGAATGGTCATACGGCGAAGTTAAAAAGCCCGAAACCATAAACTACAGAACACAAAAGCCCGAAAAAGACGGCTTGTTCTGCGAAAGAATTTTCGGACCGCAAAGAGACTGGGAATGTCATTGCGGAAAATATAAAAGAATACGTTATAAGGGCGTAGTCTGCGACAGATGCGGCGTTGAGGTTACAAAATCCAAGGTTCGCCGTGAAAGAATGGGTCATATTACGCTCGCAACTCCCGTATCGCATATTTGGTACTTTAAAGGTATCCCGTCAAGAATGGGACTTCTTCTCGATATTTCTCCCAAATATCTTGAAAACGTTTTGTATTTCGCTTCGTATATCGTAACAGATGTAAAGAGCGACAGAGTAGACCTTAAAGTAAACCAAGTGCTTACGGAATCCGAATACAGAGAAGCTAAAGATAAATACGGCGACAAATTTGAAGCCGGTATGGGCGCAGAGGCTATAAAGAAGCTTCTTTCGGATCTTGACCTCGACGAACTCTCAAAAGAACTCAAAAAGAGCATAAATTCGGGTTCGGGTCAGGGACAAAAAAGAGCAAAACAGATAAAAAGACTTGAAGCTGTCGAATCTTTCCGCCTTTCGGGAAATAAACCCGAATGGATGATTCTTGACGTGCTTCCCGTTATACCGCCCGATTTGAGACCTATGGTACAGCTCGACGGCGGACGTTTTGCGACAACCGACCTTAACGATTTGTACAGACGTGTTATAAACAGAAATAACCGCTTGAAAAAGCTTTTGGAGCTTAATGCCCCCGAAATTATCGTAAGAAACGAAAAAAGAATGTTGCAGGAGGCCGTTGACGCACTTATCGATAACGGCAGACGCGGCAAGCCCGTTACAGGTCCCGGAAACAGACCTTTAAAATCGCTTTCCGACTTGTTAAAGGGTAAACAGGGTCGTTTCAGACAGAACCTATTGGGTAAACGTGTTGACTATTCGGGACGTTCCGTTATCGTTGTAGGACCGGAACTTAAGATATACCAGTGCGGTCTCCCCAAGGAAATGGCGCTTGAACTTTTTAAACCGTTCGTTATGAAAAGACTTCACGATACGGGCAAAGCTCATAATATAAAATCCGCA
>USLP01000322.1 GCA_900555525.1 uncultured Eubacteriales bacterium | reverse complement strand
CGTCGGTAGGGAGTACGGAGGCATACAGGCTCATATTCAAAAATCCTGCACAGATTATAGATTCCTACAAAACGA
Organism: uncultured Eubacteriales bacterium; assembly: GCA_900555525.1. Taxonomy (GTDB): domain Bacteria; phylum Bacillota; class Clostridia; order UMGS1840; family UMGS1840; genus UMGS1840. The sequence continues at coordinate 2,513 of USLP01000322.1, read as the reverse complement.
CAATTATATTTTCTTTTGTCGGAACGGCTTTGGCGGTGCTTGTAACGGCGCTTTTGGCATATCCGCTTTCCAGACCGAGCTATAAGCTCAAAAGACCGCTTACATGGTATATATTTGTTACGATGCTGTTTTCGGGAGGACTTGTACCGCAGTATATCATCAATTCCAAATATCTTCATCTTGATAATACGATGTGGATATACATACTTCCCGGAGTGGTAAGCGCATGGAACGTAATAGTTATACGAACATTTTTTCAGGGGCTTCCCATAGAAATGACCGAATCGGCAAAAATAGACGGCGCAAGGGAAATTGTGATATTTTTCAGAATAATATTTCCGCTTTCCACTCCCGTTTTGGCTTCAATCGGCTTTATGACGCTTGTGGCAAAATGGAATGATTGGAATACGGCGCTTATATACATAACGAACACACGGCTCTATTCGCTTCAGTATATGCTCCAAAGAATACTTAACGAAATAGAATTTGTGCGGCAGGCTGTCGAAAGCGGAAAAAGCGTCGGCGAAAGCGCAAACGTTATACCTACGGAAAACGTGAGGTACGCTATGGCGATGCTTGCGGCAGGACCGATGCTCATCGTATTCCCGTTCTTCCAGAAGTATTTTGCAAAGGGAATGACGGTAGGCGCAGTAAAAGGATAAATAATAATATAAAAATACAGGAGGAAAAAAATGAAAAAATCAGTTAAAACAATTGCTCTTATTTTGGCAATTACGGCGGCGGCATCAAGCTTTGCAGGCTGCGGAAAGAAACAGACGGAGGACGACGGTAAGGAAGTAACGTTAAGATGGGTTATGCCCGACGGCTCGGGAAAGAAGGACGCTCCCGCAGTTTACGAAAAATTCAACGAAGAATTAAAGAAGTATGACGGGCTCGGAAACGTAAGCGTAAATATCGAGACTATCGCACCGAGCGAATATTCGCAGAAGTTCATGCTTATGCAGACAAGCGGAAATCTGCCCGATATCGCAGGTACATATACGCTTAAATATGAAACCGAGGTTATGAACGATACGTTTTTGCCGCTTCGTGAGCTTGTGGAAAAGAATGCTCCCGATATTGAAAAAGAAATACCCGACTGGGTGTTTGATTTGGTTACGGTAAAGGGCGATTACTACGTTATTCCCAACTATCAGATGATGCCTGCCGGCACGTTTAACTGGGTAGGCTTTGCGGACGATTTTGAGAAATACGGCAATCCCGAAAAAATGAAAGAAACATTTTGGAAAAATAAATATTTCACCGAAGAGTGCTATGACGTTATCGAAGAATATCTGAAAAACTTAAAAGACAACAACAAGCTTAATATGGGCGTTGCGACTTCGTCTGTTTGGGCATGGAAGGGCTTTGAATCCTTGAGCCTGTCTCCGTATTACGTAAGATGGACAGACGATAAAGCGGAGGTTGTAAATATTTGGGAAACTCCCGAAATGAAGCTTCTTATGGACAGAGCGCATGACTGGTATAATAAAGGCTATATAAGAAAAGACGTTTTATCGGCAAACGGAAGCGAGGACGTCGGAAAGAGAAACGGCTGGGATTTATGGGTTGTGCAGGCTATAAAGGGTACGGAGGAACAGCAGGAGGAAAAATACGGATATGACCTCACATTTGTTCCCGTTCAAGAGGAATATATCGTACCAAACAGCTCTGCGGCAGGCGGAAACGGCATCTTGGAGGAATGTGAAAATCCCGAAAAGGCAATAAAATTCCTTGAACTTATGTATACGAAAAAAGGTAAGGACTTGTATAATCTTCTCGTTTACGGAATTGAGGGAACGCACTACGAAAAAGTGTCCGACGACAGAATCAAACCCGTTGACTATTCGGTTGAGCCTTCGTCTGATTCCGCTTACGGTATAGCAAAATGGATTGCCGGAAATACGGAGAACGCGTTTGATACAACAGGCATGATGGAAAATTATAAAGACTATATTTTCAATGATTTGAACAAAAACGCCGTTAAGTCAAACTTTGCAGGCTTCAGCGTAGATACTTCAAACGTTTCATCAAAGATTTTGCAGATTAACACAATTTATTCCGAGTATGACAAACCGCTTTGCACAGGTGCGGCGGCAAATTACGAAAGCGTTTATAAAGAATTTATGGATAAACTCAAAACCGCAGGAAATGATGACGTTAAAGCGGAAATACAAAAACAGGTCGATGAATTTTTGAAAAATAAAAATAAATAATATATAGGAGGACAACACGATGTACACAAAAACAAAAAAAGTATTAAGCTTAATAACCGTGTTTTTCATGGCGTTATCAATGCTTACGGTCAGTGTAAGCGCAGAAACGGACACAGAAACGCTTACAAAGGTTATTTACGCTTCGGCGGAGCTCGGCACGAATAATAAAGATACGCTTTATTACGGTAATGATTATAATACGCAAGCAAGATTTTTTAAATTTTATTTAGGCTCTTCCGCAGCCGGCGTAAGTCTTGCAAAGAGTGCGGTATTTAAGTTTAAAATGCATTCTTCCGA
>USLP01000321.1 GCA_900555525.1 uncultured Eubacteriales bacterium | reverse complement strand
GCGAATGCGTATCCCGCCGCGTTGGCAATGTTATAAAGCGGCTCCATGGCTGCCGCGTCGCCGTTTGCCAGGCGGGCAATGCATCGCTCCATCGTTTCGCGTTCGTCCGCGCTCTGCGGGGCAACGGTATTAAGGCATATCAGCATCGTTCAGCGCTCCTTTCATAATGTAAACGGAAAAACGCCGCGTTTTATTGCGGCAAGGATAAAAAATATTATAGCATATAAAATTGGACGCGGTTAACCGCGTCCAATTGCTTTGCAAGCCTTTTACTTATTCGCCAGCATTTCCTTTGTTTTCATAAGCCGCGTCAGGTTGCCGCGCTCGTTTTCGTCCAGCTTCATGGTGATGGCGCGGATAGCCTCGTCAAACTGGGGAATCATAACGTACTCAAGCGCGTTTACGCGGCGGCGGGTCTTTTCGATCTCCTCCGCCATCAGCTGGGCGGATTTTTCGATCTGCGCGATGATATCGTCGCTGTACTGCGCCTCGGAGTTCTGCTTGATGAAGCGCACAACCTCCTCGCGCTCCTCGTCCGACACGTACGAGCCCTGCACGCGCAGGGGCTTGCCGGTGCCGATGGGCGCATAGAGCATATCGCCCTTACCCAAAAGTTTTTCGGCGCCCGCTATATCCAAAATTGTTCGACTGTCTATCTGTGAAGAAACGGCAAAAGCTATTCTTGACGGCACGTTCGCCTTAATAAGACCTGTGATAACGTCAACAGACGGACGCTGTGTAGCAATGATAAGGTGCATTCCGGCGGCTCTTGCAAGCTGTGCAAGACGGCAGATATACTCTTCAACTTCTTTTGGGGACGCTATCATAAGGTCGGCAAGCTCGTCTATAATAATAACGATTTTAGGAAGCTTTTTCTCCCCTCTTTCAGACATAGCTTCATTATAGCTTTCCAAATCTCTTACGTTTTCTTTTGCAAAAAGGTTATAGCGGTTAAGCATTTCGGTTACTGCCCAATTAAGTGCGCCTGCCGCTTTTCTCGGATCGGTAACAACGGGAATCAGCAAATGCGGTATACCGTTATATACAGAGAGCTCAACAACTTTAGGGTCAACCATAATCATTTTAACCTCTTCGGGTGATGCTTTATATATTAAAGATGTAATAAGAGAGTTTATACATACGCTCTTACCCGAACCCGTAGAACCCGCAATCAGGCAATGCGGCATTTTTGCAATATCTCCGACTATTGTTGTGCCTGCGATATCCTTTCCGAGTGCAAAGGATATTTTTGATTTATGATTTTTAAATTCGGGTGTGTCTATAACATCACGAACGCAAACAGGCATAACTTCCTTGTTTGCAATTTCTACGCCTATTACGTTTTTACCCGGAATCGGCGCTATTCTGATACCCTTTGCCGCCATACGAAGCGCTATGTCATCGCTTAAACCTAAAATTTTCGATATTTTAATTCCCGATTCCGGGATAATTTCGTATCTCGTTACGGCAGGTCCCTCTTGAATGCTTACAACCTCTGCGTTTACACCGAATTCACGAAGCGTAGAAACAAGCTTGACTGCATTTTGGTTGAGTTCTTCCCTGGAAAGTCCCTTGTTTTTGCCCGAATTCTTTGACAGAAGGTCTATGCTCGGATAAACGTACTGCTGAATTTCGGCATTTTTAGCTTCTTCCAGTTCCTGCGCCGCCGTATTAATCTCTTTTTTTGTAAGCGACGGTTCTTTTTTTACTTTTTCCTCCGTTTTCGGTTCATCGGGCGTAAATTTTTCTATAATAACGTCGCCTTTTGAAACAGGTGTATCAACGTCAAACGGAATATCTATTTTTATTTCCTTTTCGGGCTTTTTAGTTTTTTCTTTTTCAGTTTTTAGCTTTTTATCCTCTTCCACCTCTTTGGGCGTTTTCACACCGGGAAGCCTGAAAATATTTGAAGTTTTTTCTTTTTTCATGCCTTTAAACAGGTCTGACAAGCGTACAACGGCAATACCTATAATATTTCCAAACATAACAACGGCGCTTGCAAGCGTTCCCAAAGCCGCAACGGCAGTTGCCGTAATATTTCCCAAAAGACGCCTCAAAAGTTCTGCAATATATATCCCCGCAACGCCGCCGTTCAGATAACTTTGAGCATTAGTTGCCCAATCCGATACATACTGCAAGCCCAAATTTTCTATATGAGTATTTGTAATAAAATGATACCACGCGCTTACAAAAAATATAAACGTAACACTACAAGTTATTTTCAATTTATAAGAATGTCCGTAAAGCGCCATTATGAGTACAACGAAAATATATATACCTATATACGGTATCCACGGAGCTCCGCCGCCAAAAATCGCCGTAAGCGTCCACTTGACACCGCCGCCGAGCATACCTGCCATATCGTACATACTCAAAAACACAAACAATAGTATAATTGACGCAATGCTGAATTTAAGCGTTGTCATTCCTATTCCCGAAATGCGCGGGTCTATCGTCTTTTTTGGCTGCAAAGTAATCTTCGAGCTTTTTCTGTTTCTGGGTCAGTTCGTCGATCGCCGCCGACGTGTCCTGTATAGCCCGGCTCAATTCGTTCATCTCCTTGCGGGCTTTGTCGCCCCCGTTTATGTCGATATTCAG
>USLP01000320.1 GCA_900555525.1 uncultured Eubacteriales bacterium | reverse complement strand
TGACGGGCCGCGAACGCAATCGAAACCACTGAACAAAATAAACCAAACGGATTTATTAGACGGATTTATTAAATCGAAAGGAAGAACATAAATGGCAAACAACAACAGCAGGAGCGAAAGCTACGAAAAAGCGGGCGTTGATATTACTGCGGGCTATCGCGCCGTTGAACTGATGAAAAAACACATTTCGCGCACGATCACGCCCGGTGCAATGCCCTCCATCGGCAATTTCGGCGGCCTGTTTGCACCGGATCTTGCAGGCATGAGCGAACCCATCCTTGTCAGCGGTACGGACGGCGTCGGCACAAAGCTGAAAATAGCTTTTCTTATGGATAAGCATGATACGGTTGGTATCGACTGCGTTGCCATGTGTGTAAACGATATAATTTGTTCGGGTGCGAAGCCTCTCTTTTTCCTTGATTATATCGCAACGGGCAAAACAATACCCGAAAAAATCGAGCAGATTGTAAGCGGTATTGCAGAGGGCTGCGTTCAGTCGGGCTGTGCGCTTGTCGGCGGAGAAACGGCGGAAATGCCCGGATTTTACCCCGAAAGCGAGTATGATTTGGCAGGCTTCAGCGTTGGTATTGTTGATAAGAAGAAAATCACCGACACATCAAAAATCAAGGACGGGGACGTTATAATTGCGCTTCCGTCATCAGGTATACATTCAAACGGCTATTCGCTTGTGAGAAAAGTTTTTGACGTTGAGGGAAAAGATATAAAGGTATATGTTCCCGAACTTTCGAAAACGCTCGGAGAGGAACTTCTTACTCCGACAAAAATATATGTAAAGCCTGTTGTAAAGGTTTGCGAAGCAGGTCTTGCAAAAGGTATTTCTCATATAACGGGCGGCGGATTTTATGAAAACATTCCGAGAAGCCTTCCCGAAAATCTGTGCGCTGTAATCGAAAAAAACAGCGTTAAAACACCGCCGATATTCGACCTGCTTATGAAAACGGGAAATATTGATGAACGCGATATGTTTAATACATATAACATGGGCGTCGGCATGATTGTTATAACGGACAAAAACGATGCGGACAAAGCGCTTAATATTTTAAAAGAAAACGGCGAAAATCCGTATATCATAGGTGAAATCAAAAACGGTGAAAAGGGTGTAAAGCTTATATGAAAAAGAAAATAGCTGTTTTTGTTTCGGGCGGCGGAACGAATTTGCAGGCAATTTTGGATGCCTGCGACAACGGAATAATTAAAAGCGGTACGGTTTCCGCCGTTATTTCGGACAAGCCCGATGTATATGCGCTTAAGCGTGCACAAAAGCATGGTGTAAAAGCATATGTATGCGATAAAAAATCGCTTGGCGGCAAGGACGCTTTTGAGCGTGAGGCGTCGAAAATCCTTGATGAGAACAATATCGATTTAATCGTTCTTGCGGGATTTTTGACCGTTTTATCCGAAGGCTTTGTTAAGAAATATAAAATAATAAACGTTCATCCCTCGCTTATACCGTCATTCTGCGGAGACGGATTTTACGGTCTTAAGGTGCATGAGGCGGCTTTAAAAAGAGGGGTAAAGATTACGGGAGCAACTGTTCACTTTGTGAACGAAATAACGGACGGCGGAAAAATTATTATGCAAAAAGCCGTTTGCGTACTTGACGGCGACACTCCCGAAATTCTTCAAAAAAGAGTAATGGAGCAGGCGGAATGGATAATTCTTCCGCAGGCAATCGAAAAAATATGCGCAGAAAATTAGGAGAAAAAGAGATGATTAAGAATTTAAAAAACAATACGTATCCCGGAAGAGGGATAATTATCGGACAATCTCGGGACGGCGAAAATGCGGTTATAGCGTATTTTATAATGGGACGGAGCGAAAACAGCCGAAACAGAATTTTTGTGCTGTCGGAGGACGGAATAAAAACGCAGGCGTTTGACCCGGCGAAGCTTTCCGACCCGTCGCTTATAATTTATTCGCCCGTGCGCGCTTTTAAGAACAAAACAATCGTTACAAACGGCGACCAGACCGACACCGTTTATAATTTTATAAAGGACGGCAAAACGTTTGAGGAGGCACTGCGCACACGTGCGTTTGAGCCCGATGCTCCCAATTTCACTCCGAGAATAAGCGGTATTGTAACTGTGGAAAACGGCGGCTTTTCTTACAAAATGAGCATTTTGAAAGCTTCCGAAAACGGTAATATATGCTTAAGACAGTTTTTTGAATATGAAAAGCCGATGAAAGGAATTGCGCATTTTATTCATACATATGAGCATGACGGCAATCCGATACCGTCCTTTTCGGGCGAGCCGAAAAAAATTACCGTTTCGGGCGGAATAGAAGAATTTACAAGCGGACTTTGGAATACGCTTGACGACAACAATAAGGTTTCGCTTTTTGTGCGCTACATAAATCTGAAAACGCACGAGGAAACAACAAGAATAATAAATAAGAATGAATAATTTTAAATACATGTTTACGGACAACGCACCGTAGGGGCGCGTCTTTCGTGGTCTCCCGCAAATCATAAATTAGTGCAAATCCACGGAATATAAAACAAACAGGGAAAATTTCATCAATAATGCAACAAACGGAAAGGAACGGTTTTAAATGAAAGAATTTGAACTTAAATACGGCTGCAATCCCAATCAGAA
>USLP01000319.1 GCA_900555525.1 uncultured Eubacteriales bacterium | reverse complement strand
GCGGCGGCAGGCTTCGCTAAAAGAAAATTTAAGGATATAATACTCACCGTCCCCGTAAACCGCCTGGGCGATTCAAAAGAAAATTATGAGCTTACCCGTATAACGGAGGATACAGACTGTGTTGCCCCATCGGGAAAAAGCTATTATTTCGAGCTTTGCGGAAAAGCAACCGTTAAGATTTATGTCGGAGATTCGCTTGTAAAGACGATTGAAAACACAGATGAGAACGTATTCACAAAGCACAAGGGAATACTTTCAAACGATTCGGATAAACCCGTTAAGCTTTCATTTTTGGGCGGAAACGCATATTTAAGAAAAAACACTGCCGTTTATGACGAGATATACGAAAATGCGGACGATGTCTATGAAATATCGGAAATGAAGTTTTACGATATGGAAACCGTTGCCGATGATTTCTATAAATTTGACAGTCAAACGTCCGTTATATGCAATGCGGACGGAAACGGCTACGGCTTTTTCGGTGACAAACCCTTTTGTGTAAACGGGCTTAAAAGCGGTCAATGGCGAGTTCCATATATGGCATATCCGCAGATTATAACCGACCAAACTCCCGACACGCAAATTATCGAGCTTCCCGACGAGGCTGCGGGATTAATACCTTATTATATAGCGAGCGAGCTTTATTTGGAGGACGACAGCGGATTATGCGTGGGCTGGCGCAACAAGTTTGAAGCGGAGCTTTACGAATATGCGCTCAGCAGACGAAGCGTTCCAAAAAACAGAATGAAATTTGTAAATCTGGCAGGTGATGATTTTGAAACAATTCAGCTTTAATTCCACAGCGCAGAAAAAGCAGTTTAATATAAACGGTTTTTTGGGGGCGGATTTTACGAGCAATCCCGAAAATGCGGATTTCAGGCGAAGTCCCGACTGCCCCAATATGATAAGAGATACCCCCGGCAAAAACAAAAAAAGGCTCGGCTATCTTCTTACTCATACATTTTCGGAAGAAATAAACGGCATACACATCTTCCAAAAGGACGAAAACGAAAAATTTCTCGTTCATGCGGGAACATCGCTCTATCTAAAAGGCACAGACGGAGAATATACGCAGATTTATTCAAAAATGAACAACAAACGCTCCTGCTCCGCTGTGCTTTCGGGACGTCTTATCATACTTGACGGCGCAACAATGCTTTCGTACGATGGCGAAACCGTAACGGATATAAAGGATTCCGCCTATGTTCCAACTGTTGTAATAGGCAGAGCGCCGTCGGGCGGCGGCACGCTTTACGAGCCTATAAACATGATTTCCAACTACAGGATAGAAAAATTCACGGGCGACGGAAAATCCACACGCTACTATGTATCGGGCGGAGAATTTAACACCGTCCACTATATAAAGGAACGAAAATCCGGCGAATGGGTATACTTAAAATTAAGCATTGACTATGATTTTGACGAAACAAAGGGGCTTATAACATTCAACACGGCGCCCCCTGCTCCGACCGACGGAGAGGACAACATACTAATATGCTACATGAAGTATAATCTTGACTACAGAAAGATTATATACTCCTGCAACATATGCACGCTCTACGGAATAAACGGTGCGCTCGACAGAATATTCGTAACGGGCTGCCCCGACTATCCGAACAGAGATTATTACTGCCAAATGGAGGACCCGACATACTGGGGCGATACATGGTACAGTAATCTCGGACGGTCGGACACACCGATAATCGGCTACAGCCTGGCGGCGAACTGTCTTGCGGCGCATAAGGCAGGCGAAGAAAGCAATGCAAACGTAATACTTAGGACAGGCATTATAAAAGATAACGAACCGAGTTTTCCGATAACGGGAACATACTGGGCAAGCGGAGCCGTTGCTTCCGACACCTTTGATACGCTCGACAATGAGCCTGTATATCTTTCTTCGGACGGCATTTGCGCAATAACTCCGTCGGACGTTTTGGGTGAGCGTTCCTCACAGGTGCGGTCATTCTATCTAAACGGACGGCTTTTGAAAGAAGAAAATCTAAAAAACGCTTCCGCTGTTTCGTATAAAGGCTTTTATATGCTTCTTATAAACGGAAAGATGTACATTTTGGACGGACTTCAAAGCATAACGAGCGCTTCCGCTCCGTTTTCGCACAGGCAGTATGAGGGATATTTCTGGGACGATATACCGGGAAAATTCCTTTTCACCGACCAAAAGTATTTATATTTCGCCGCCGAGGGCGGAAAACTTTACCGTTTTTATACAGATGAGGAAAACATTTACACCGACGCAGGCGAACCTTATACGGCATATTGGGAAACCATGCTTTTCACGGGCGGTGATTTTGCCCGTTATAAGACGATAACGGGCATAGACATTTCCGTTTCGGAGCAGGCGTCGACTCTGCTGGCGGAATATCAAGATGCAGACGGGAATTGGGTTATTGCGGCACAGGGTGATGAAAACGACAAAAAACTGCTGTGCAGAAAAATCCATATAAAGGACTGCCCGTATGTGAAATTCAGAATAAGAAATTCATCGGGAAACAGTCTTAAAATAAACAAAATACAGATTTCGTACATAAGCGGACGAAACATAAGATAAGGAGGCAGGATTTATGGCAAAGGCATACAAAACAAATTATAAGGACCCCGGCGGAAAAACGCAGACGG
>USLP01000318.1 GCA_900555525.1 uncultured Eubacteriales bacterium | reverse complement strand
ATTTTGATATACCGCCGACAGAAGACGATTTTTATACAAAAACAATACAAATAAGCTCAAAACAGCAGTATATAGACTGTATTCCCGATTATGCAAATGATGAAAAAAATAAAATATCTTTGAGAAGAAGAGGCTGGGTTAATGTTGCTGAAAACGCACGGGCTTATATTTACAATAATGACGAGCTTACCTTAAAGGGCAGCTTAACAAGAATAAAAAGCGGTAAAGACAGAGTTTTCGCTTATCTAAAGGATGACATCATACAGGAATATATAATTATCAGGCAAAAAAATTAATTTACATAGATAGTGAAAGGAAGTTAAACATGGCAAGATTATTCGGTACAGACGGAGTAAGAGGAATCGCCAACACAGAGCTTGACTGCGAGCTTGCATACAGAATAGGCAAGGCAGGCGCTTATGTGCTTTCAAAGGAGCTTGGCGAAAAGCCTGTTATTCTTGTCGGTAAGGACACAAGGCTTTCGGGCGATATGCTTGAAAATGCGCTTTCGAGCGGAATTATGTCCGCAGGCGGAGACGTTATGCCCGCGGGAGTTATTCCCACGCCGGCGGTTGCATATCTCGTAAGAAAGTACAATCTTCAGGCAGGCGTTGTTATTTCTGCATCGCATAACCCGATGGAGTACAATGGTATAAAGTTCTTTAATTCAAAGGGCTTTAAGTTAAGAGATGAAATTGAAGACGAAATTGAGGAATATGTAAAAAATCCCGAAAAAATTCCGTCGGCAGAAAAAGAAAATGTGGGCAGAGTTCTCTCATGTACAAGCGCTGTTAAAGACTATATCGATTTTGCAAAATCGACTTTAAACTGCGACCTTAAAAGCTTGAAAATAGCTGTTGACTGTGCAAACGGAGCAACGGCGAAGATTGCGCCTCAGATTTTTTCCGATTTGGGAGCAATGGTTTTTGAAACGGGAACGGAGCCCGACGGCACAAACATTAACCAAAACTGCGGTTCGACATATATTAGTAATGTGTGCGAATTTACAAAGAGCGTAGGCGCTGATATCGGTATAGCTTTTGACGGCGACGGCGACAGAGTTCTGTTTTCGGACGAATTCGGCAACGAAATCGACGGCGACCAGGTTATGGCTATTCTGGGCCTTTATATGAAAAATAACGGCGCTTTAAATGATAATACGATTGTCGGAACCGTTATGAGCAATTTGGGTCTTACGATTTTCGGCGAGGGCAACGATATAAGCATAAAGCAGGCGTCCGTCGGCGACAGATACGTTTTGGAAAAAATGCTTAAATACGGCTACAACCTCGGCGGAGAGCAGTCGGGACACGTTATTATCCTTGATTACAACACAACGGGAGACGGAATCATTACGGCTCTTCAGGTGCTTAAAATCTTAAAGAATACAAACGCAAGACTTTCCGAGCTTTCTTCTGTTATAAAGAAGCTTCCGCAAGTTCTTGTTAATACAAGAGTTGAAAATCAAAACAAGGAATTTGTCTTAAAGGACGAAGAAATTTTGGAACTTATCGAAAACGTTAATATAAAGCTTTTCAAAAAAGGCAGAGTTTTGGTAAGAGCTTCGGGAACAGAACCCTTATTCAGAGTTATGCTTGAGGGCGAGGATATCGAAGAAATAACAAATTATGCGAATGAAATCGCAGGGCTTATAAGCCAAAAATATGCGTAAAAAGCATAGGGAAGTTAATAAGCAAAAAACAAATAAAGAAAAAACAAGATGTAAATTTTGGTATGTATAGCGGCCGGGCGGACGGCTAAAAAACGCTGTCCGCTACGAGGAACGGAATTATCGAAGTTATCGGCGGGTGTTCCGTGGGTATGCCTTATATCCAAATCATAAATGTGAAAAGTATTTATGAATTAAGGCAATTTACAATCCTGTATATTTCTTATGTTTTTTGTTATTATAAAAAATATAAGAAAGGAAAACCTATTTAAGATAGGTTTTGTCTGCGTATGTCATTTTATGCAAAAAACGCAGGCAGGTACAAAATTATGTGTGGTATTGTTGGTTATGTGGGAGAGAAAAAAGCGGCTCCCATTCTTCTTGATGGTCTTTCAAAGCTGGAATACAGAGGCTACGATTCGGCAGGAATCTGCATCTGTGAAAAAGGCGACATTGTTATCAAAAAAGCAAAAGGCAGACTTATGAATCTGTCCGAGAAAATAAACGGCGGAGTTGACTTTACGGGTACAATCGGTATAGGTCATACACGTTGGGCAACTCACGGCGCTCCGTCCGACAGAAATTCTCATCCTCATACTTCAAAGGATAATCTTTTCACAATCGTTCACAACGGAATTATAGAAAATTATATCCCTCTTAAAGAAATGCTTATTCAAAAAGGCTATACGTTCTCGTCCGATACGGATACGGAGGTTGTAGCACAGCTTCTTTATGACAATTATACGGGCGACCCCTTAAAAACAATTGCGAAAACGCTTAAAATGATAAGAGGCTCGTTTGCGCTGGGAATCATTTACAAAAAAGACCCCGAAACGCTGTATGCGGCAAGAAAAGACAGCCCGCTTATTATCGGACTTTCCGACGAGGGCAACTTTATTGCGTCGGACGTTCCCGCAATTTTGGCTCATACGAGAGACGTTTACTATTTGGAAAGCGGCGAGCTTGCCGTT
>USLP01000317.1 GCA_900555525.1 uncultured Eubacteriales bacterium | reverse complement strand
ACGATGATTGAATTTGGTAACACGGCTGAAAGCACTGAAAGCGATATTTCCAGTTTTTAGGATAGTACTTTCAGCCGGAATATCGATGAACAAGGAGGTTCATGATAAAGCTGAACAATCTGAACCCTAATCGGTACTGTAATTCTCAATGTGATGCAAAGCAGTAGTAAATCATTCAAAACGGAATGAACGAAACACAATTTCACTAACTCCCCATACATTAGCTGCAAATTCTATTCGCTATATCTAAAATAGTTGAAGAAAATAATAAAACAACAACAGCGGTAAATAGAAAACATAGGCGGCAAAACATTCATTTAACCAAAAAATCATTCAAAAAACGATCAATTCACCCATTTCAAAAGACCATTTAAAAGATTGAAAAATTCACCTTCAAAATTGAAAAAAACACCAATTAACGATTTCGCATTTCTCCCATACCTTTGCAATGTCGATAAGGAACAAAAGTTTCTTGCGAAACAAACAAAAGAACAAAACAATAAAATTAGTATATAAACAATTAAAGAAACATTGCCTATTAGAAACAAACAAAATCATTCCTCTCGGAAGTTACTTCTTTTTCCTTATATAATATAAGTATATATATATTGTATTTTTTACTTTGTTTGATACCTGCCATATGCGAACTTTCGGAGGTTATAAAATGGAATGTTTTAAAACAGAAAATTTAGGCTTTTTGTATAATGACGGAAGGTCGGCTCTTTCCGATATAAATATAAGTATTAATAAAGGTGAATTTGTCGTTTTGTGCGGTAGGTCGGGAAGCGGTAAATCCACTTTTTTGCGTTGCCTTAAGCCTGCGCTGACCGTCGGCGGAATGACGAGCGGAAAAATTTTGTTTGACGGACAGGATATAACCTCTCTTTCTTTAAGAGAACAGAGCGAGAAAATCGGCTTTGTATCGCAGAATCCCGACAGCATGATTGTTACCGATAAGGTGTGGCATGAGCTTGCGTTCGGGCTTGAAAGCCTCGGTTATACTTCAGATGAAATACGTATGCGTGTTGCGGAAACTGCGTCTTTTTTCGGCTTGGAAAGTCTTTTCTACAGAAATATTTCGGAGCTTTCGGGCGGTCAAAAACAGCTTCTTAATTTAGCCTCCGCCTGCGTGCTGCGCCCCGAAGCCTTAATACTGGACGAGCCGATGAGCCAGCTTGACCCGATTGCGTCCGCAGATTTTTTGAATTTGCTTTGCAAAATCAATGAGGAACTCGGCACAACCGTTATAATAGCCGTTCATTCGGCGGAGGACGTTCTCTGTAGGGCAACAAGACTGCTTTATATGGAAAACGGCAGAATAACGGTTAATGCAGAACCGCAAAAGCTGAACGGAAATTTTGAAAAACTTTACGGAATTTTGCCTGCGTCCGCAAAAATTGCTTTAGGAATCGGAATGACCCAAAATCTCCCTTTAACCGTAAAAGACGGGCAAAATCTGCTCACAGAATATGAAAAAACGCATACTATAGATATTGTTGAAGAAAGAAAGGCGGATTTAAGCAAGGAAATTGCCGTAAATGTAAAAAGCGTTTGGTTTAAGTATGAGAAAAATTCTCACGATATACTCAAAAATTTTTCACTATGCGTGAAAAAAGGTGAAATTTTCTGTGTTTTGGGCGGCAACGGTTCGGGAAAATCAACGGCTTTGTCTGTTATCACCGGCATAAATAAGCCGTACAGGGGAAAAACCGAAATTTCCGAAAAAATAAGCGCTGTACCACAAGACCCGAAATGCCTTTTCATAAAAGATACCGTACTCGGAAATCTGAAAGAGATAACGTCAGATACGGAAAAAATCAGAAAAACAGCGGAAATCTGCGGTATTTCAAGCCTTTTTGAGGCGCACCCTTATGATATTTCGGGAGGCGAACAGCAAAGGCTTGCAATTGCCATGGCGCTACTCACAAACCCCGATATTCTTGTGCTTGATGAGCCTACCAAAGGACTTGACTATGAATTTAAAGAAACATTTTCAACAATACTTGCTGATTTGAAATCTCAAGGCACAACTGTAATAATAGTTTCGCACGATACGGAATTTTGTGCGGAAAATGCCGACAGATGCGCCCTTCTTTTTGACGGCGGAATAGTAAGCGCAGACTATCCGCAAAAGTTTTTCTCGGATAAAAGCTTTTATACAACACCTGCCTGCCGTATCGCAAACGGAAAAATAAAAAATGCCGTAACGGTCAACGATGTTGTAACCGCCTGCGGCGGGAAAATTACGCATGAACCGCCCCGAAATTATAAAAAAAAAGAAATGCCGATACAGCCGACAAAAACTGTAAAACCGCCCAAAAAAGCGGATAAACACAGCGCTTTAAGCTATATTATTCTTGCGTTTGCCGTTCCGCTTACAATTTTTTGCGGTATATATTTTTGGCAGGACAGACGCTGGTATACGGTAAGTCTTATTATTGTTTTGGAAGCTTTGGCGGCATTTGTTATCGGCTTTGAAAAAAATAGACTGAAAGCAAAAGAACTGGTGCTTTTGAGCGTTTTGTGCGCCTTGGGCGTCGGCGGCAGACTCGCATTTTTCGCATTTCCGCAGGTGAAGCCCGTAATGGCGGTAGTAATTATGTCGGGTGTGTGCTTCGGTGCGGAAACAGGCTTTGCGGCAGGGGCGCTG
>USLP01000316.1 GCA_900555525.1 uncultured Eubacteriales bacterium | reverse complement strand
GCGGTTATTGTATCAACACCGCACAAGCTTCACTGTGATATTGCCGCTAAGGCTTTAGAATCAAAACTTAATGTTTTGGTTGAAAAGCCGGTAGATATTACCGTAAGTAAGGCAATGGCGATAAACGAAATTGCAAAATCAAGTGATAAAAAGTTTGCGATTATGTTTAATCAGCGCACAAATCCGAATTTCAAAAAGATTAAGGAAATGATAAAAAGCGGTCAGCTCGGACATATAAAAAAGGCGATATGGATTGTTACGGATTGGTACAGAGCGGACGCATACCACAGAAGCGGTACATGGAGAGGCACATGGAAAGGCGAAGGCGGCGGCACGATTATGAATCAGAATCCGCACAATCTCGACCTTTGGCAGTGGCTTTTCGGTATGCCCGACAAGGTAACGGCTTTCTGCTATTACGGCAAATACCACGATCTTGAATGCGATGACGATGTAACGGCATATTTTGAATACGAAAACGGAATGACGGGAATATACACAACGTCAACGGCGGAGGCTCCCGGAACAAACCGCCTTGAAATTTCGTGCGATATGGGAAAAATAGTTTTGGAAAACGATAAGCTTGAGTTTTACAGAAATGAAATTTCCGAGCGTGAATTTAATAAAACCGCGACAGGCTTCGGCGTTCCCGACTGCTGGAAGTCGATTCTTACCAAACCGCTTGCAAATCCCGTATCGCAGCACAGCGTTGCGCTTGATAATTTTGCGGACGCAATATTTGAAAACGCTCCCTTGATAACGAACGGCTGTGAGGGAATAAACGAAATAACGCTTGCAAACTCTATTTATATGTCGGACTGGCTCGGTCATAAGACAATAGAAACAAAAAATTTTGACCACGAAAAATACTACGAAATGCTAAATGATAAAATCGAAAACTCAACATTCAAAAAGACTGCCGACGTAAAAACCATGGATACGAAAGGTACGTATTAAAATGAAAAATACAGTTCTTGTGGGTATGGGAGCGATTTCTCCGCTCCATGCCGAACCTGTTTTTGAAATGGGTTATCTTTACGGTGTATGCGACATTATAAAAAGCCGTGCCGATGAAAACGCAAAAAAGTATAACTGCCGTGCCTACTATGATTTTAAAGACGTTTTGGCAGACGAAAACACAGACTGCGTACATATTATGACGCCGCATTATCTTCATTTTCCTATGGCTTTGGCGGCGGCAAAGGCAGGAAAAACGGTTGTCATGGAAAAGCCCGCCGTTTTGAATATGAAAGAATTTAATGAGCTTTCCGAAACGTTTGAAAAATACAAAACAAAAAATCTCATTGTTCTTCAAAACAGATACAATCCGTGCATAACGTATTTACGGGAGCATTTTGACGAGATAAAAAACGAACTCGGCGAATTTCTCGGTTCAAAGGGTATACTCACCTGGGAACGGGACAAAAAATATTATTCTTCGGGCGAGTGGCGCGGAAAATACGAAACGGAGGGCGGCGGACTTCTCATAAATCAGGCTCCGCATATGATAGATTTGCTCCTTTGGTTCGGAGGAGAGCTTGAAAGCTTTGAGGGAGACGCTCATTTACGTGTGCTTAAAGATATAATCGAGGTTGAGGACACCTGTGAGGCAGTGTTCAATTTCAAAAATAAAACGAGAAGTGTTTTTTACGGCACTAACGGATATGTCATAAATTCGCCGTACGATATGGAATTTGCCTTTGAAAGAGGCGTTATACGCTATGCGTATGACAGGCTTTTTATGATAAGGGAGCATAACATAACCGTGCTTTGTGAGGACATTCCGAAAAAAGGCGAAAAATGCTACTGGGGAAACGGTCATAAGCGCCTTTTCAAAATGTTTTACGGCGGAGAAAAATGTACTTCCCTTGCAGATTACAAAACGACCTGCGAGGTATTGGAAAAACTCATAAATACAAGGAGGAGTAAAGTATGAAAATAGCGGCGCAGCTTTATACGGTACGGGAATTTATACAAGATAAAGACGGCTTTGAAAGAAGCATGGAAAAAATCAAAAATATAGGATATGACAGCATTCAGCTTTCGGGAATAAGCAAGTGGGACGCGGAATTTATAAAAAAATGTCTGGACGATACGGGACTTTCGATGTGCGCAACGCATATTCCGCCCGATATGCTCCTCAACGAGACGGACAGAATTATAGCCGAGCACAAGCTTTGGGGCTGTAAGTATATAGGAATCGGTCTGTATGCGGGCTTATGGGAAAATAATGACAAAAGCTTTCGTGAAAAAGTCGATGCGTTTGCGGAGCTTTTTACTCCGATATGCGAAAAGCTTCACCGTGAGGGCATGAAATTTATGTATCATAATCACGCGCTTGAATTTCAGCATATTGACGGCGGACAGACAATATTGGAATATCTCGTTTCCAAAATGCCAAGGGGAAAATTCGGAATTATATCCGATTTCTATTGGACGCAGATCGGCGGCGCAAACAATTTGGAATTTATCGAAAAATACGGCGATTTGCTGAATGTTGTCCATTTCAAAGATTTGCTCCCGCAGGGCAACGAGCCGAAAATGGCGCCTGTGGGCGAAGGAAATATAAATTACGAAGCAGAAAGTGACTGGTATCGGAAAATTCTTGTGCTGGAAGACGCGGCCTCACATTTTTCCAATTACTGCAGCC
>USLP01000315.1 GCA_900555525.1 uncultured Eubacteriales bacterium | reverse complement strand
GGCACGCCCCGGCGCAAGACGTGAAAATATCGAAAACTATATCAAACGTCTGCAAAAACTCGAAGAAGTTGCGGCTTCATTCTCGGGTGTAGAAAGAGCATTCGCAATTTCCGCAGGACGTGAAGTAAGAATTATGGTTAAGCCCGAAAACGTCAACGACGAATCAATGGCGCTTGTAGGACGTGAAATAGCCAAAAAGATTGAGGACGAACTCGAATATCCGGGTCAGATTAAAGTAAATCTCATCCGTGAAACAAGAGCAGTCGCATACGCAAAATAATCAAAACGCTGAAATGAGGACTTAAACGTCCTCATTTTTTTGCTTGAATTTGTGCCGTAGGGAACGCGCCGCGGTGTCGTTCCTTATGTACGCATCACACCCAAATGGGCAGAGCAAAGCTCTGCCCATTTTTTATATAAATCATAACAATTGCAGATAAAAAAACATCCTAAAATTTTGAATATGTAATTAGCGGAATGTTATGATAAAAAGTGTGTAGCAACCTTTGAAGCGGAGTTTACGTTTTTTGAGTGTGTAGCTCTTATTCAAGGGCTGCACACTTTTTTATTTTATCAAATTTTAGGAGGGTTTTTCATGAAGAAAAAATTTATTGTAGTATTTTTGGTTACTGTTAGTTTTGTTGTCGGCTCTTTTACTGGCGTATTTGCGGATTATACTCCAACTAATGACGCTTATACTCTTGTGAATTATTTAAACGGCAAGGTTATAATTGCAGGATATAAAGGCAACAAGCTTGTTGCTTTGGAAATAAATGATTATTCAGAGGATTTCAAGCCTGTTGTTTTGGACGGGGATATTGATAAAATAAAGGTTATGGTATGGGACAATAACGCCAAAATGAAGCCTGTAACAACGGCTGAAGAAATATCGTATACAGATTTTAAGTAAGCAAAACCGCAAATTGAGAAACGGAAACGGCATAAAAAACCGTTTCCGTTTTTTGTTTACTGATTTACATATAAAAATCGTGGTTTTTTATGGTGCTGTGATACGTACGGTTATTGATAATCCATTTGTTTTCCGCAGTTTTCGGGTTTAGGAAGTATAAGCACTCCCCTACCGGTTTTTCGCCCTTTAAAGCCGCTTTTGCGGCGGCTATGCTGTCCAAGGACGGTGTGTTGTAAACCGTGCCGTTCATAACGGGCTGAAACTGCACTCCGTATTTCTTATCAAATATAACGCCGTATACGGTGGACGGAAATTCAGAGCTTTTCACCCTGTTTAAAATTACATTTCCGACGGCAATTTTGCCTTTTTGCGGTTCGCCTGCGCTTTCCGCCTCAATAATTCGCCCGAGCCAAAATATTTCATCGTCCGTAAGGCTGTGGTTTTCAAATTCGCCCGAAACGCTCTTCGGCGATTCGATACAGGCATTTTTGTAGTATGAATCCCAAGTGATTTGCATATCCAAAGCATCGGCAATCAAACGAACGGGCACAAAAATACGTCCGTTTGTCAAGGTGATTTTACCGCTTTTAAAAATTTTATTGTTTTTGTAAACGTTATTTTTGTGAGGATATACCGTTAAAGTCGTATTGCTTGCCGCGATTACGGCGCATTTTTCGCTTTCATTCCAAAAAACCTCCGCGTCGAGCGCTTCGCACAGACGGCGGACAGGTGCGTACATGACGGAATTTTCGATATAGGGCGCTTCCCCGAACAAAATGTATTTTCCGTTTATTTTTATGTCTGCGTCCGACGCCGCATAAACTGACCTAAAAGGTATAAATAAAAGAAAAATAACCGATAATAGTAAAAACCTTTTCATTGTAAAAATCTCCATTTTTGCCCCCGACTATATAATTATACACTAACAAGGCGAATTCTTCAACCCACAATATACGGAAAAAAGCCCATAAAATAGCTATTTTTCCAAAAAAATAAATTTTTTTAATTTTTTTTCAAAAAACTATTGACAAATGCGTAAATCTTTGGTATAATGTTTAAGCGTCAATAAAGCGGACTAACACTTCGCGGGTGTAGTTCAATGGCTAGAATCTCAGCCTTCCAAGCTGATTGTGTGGGTTCGATTCCCATCACCCGCTCCACGTCGGAACAGGTTATACTTGTTCCGATTTTTTATTGCATCAAAAATCTGCCGCCTATTTAATTAGACCTTCTCTTTAGCAAAAGTCACGCCGCGCCTGCGCGCTCTTCTTATAAGCCCGCTCACAGCGCTTCAGCTTGCCGCCGAATTTTTAAAAACAACTGCCCTTCAATTCTTAATATCCAAAATTAATAACAGCTTTATTGTATAAAGGATAATGCACTAGGCGCTATTCCCTGTGTAATAATGCTGATTTTCCCATATGCTTATCATAGTTTTTTCTAATTCTTTTCTAATTTAATAAAGCATATTTCTAAACTCAGCTCCTTTATGCGGTTTTACCGTTCTCATAAGCGGCGCAGCCAAAGCGCCGCATGAGCCTGCTTACAATATTCAATGCTATCTGCCGCAGAATATCATCCTAAAGCCGTTCCCAGCCGTCAAAATATCCAACATTAAAAACAAAAAAAATCCCGGTCCTCTTAACGGGCCCGGTACAAAAACCATAATTAACCGTTTCTGCGTTTTCTATAATATACGGCGCGGCCTGTTAAAATACCCGAAGCAAGCAGGATAAGCGCAGCCCACAG
>USLP01000314.1 GCA_900555525.1 uncultured Eubacteriales bacterium | reverse complement strand
TACGGCATCTCAAGGACTTCTTCTTATGATACCCAATATGTATAAGATAGCGGGCGAATTGCTTCCGTGCGTTTTTCATGTTTCGGCAAGAGCGGTTGCCTCGCACGCACTTTCGATTTTCGGAGACCATTCCGATGTTATGGCGTGCCGTCAGACGGGTTTCTCCATGCTTGCGTCAAACAGCGTGCAGGAGGCTATGGATTTAGGGTGTATTGCGCATCTTTCCTCGATAAAATCACGTGTGCCGTTTCTTCATTTTTTTGACGGCTTCAGAACGTCTCACGAGCTTTCAAAAATCGAGCCGATTGATTATGACGACTTGGCAAAGCTTGTTGATTGGGACGCCGTTAAAGCTTACAAGGAGCGCAGTTTAAGTCCCGACCGCCCCGTAATGCGCGGCACGGCGCAGAATCCCGATATATTTTTTCAAATGCGTGAAGCGTCAAACAGTTTTTATAATGCCGTTCCCGAAATTTGCCGTGAATATATGAAAGCAATTTCAAAACTGACGGGCAGAAAATATGATTTATTCAATTATTACGGCGCACCCAATGCGAAAAAGGTTATAATCGCAATGGGGTCTGTCTGCGAAACAGCAGAGGAGGTTGTCGATTATCTTAACAAAAACGGTGAAAAAACAGGGCTTTTAAAGGTTCATTTATACAGACCCTTTTCGGTTAAGCATTTTCTTTGCGCACTTCCGAAAACAACGGAAAAAATTGCGGTTTTGGACAGGACAAAGGAATCGGGCGCAATAGGTGAACCGCTTTATCTCGATGTATGCGCCGCTTTTTCAGACACTGAACGCAGACCGAAGATTGTCGGCGGAAGATACGGTCTCGGCTCAAAGGACACTTACCCCGAACAACTTATTGCCGTTTTTAACAGTCTTGATAAGGACGAACCGAAAAATTTCTTTACCATAGGCATAACCGACGATGTAACCTTTACCTCACTTCCCGACGCTCCAAAAACGGACGTCGGCACAAAAGATACCGTTAGCTGTAAATTTTGGGGTTTGGGTGCTGACGGCACGGTCGGCGCAAACAAAAATTCGATAAAAATCATAGGCGATAACACGGATAAATACGTGCAGGCATATTTTTCGTACGATTCCAAAAAATCGGGCGGTTTAACCGTATCGCATTTGAGATTCGGCGATACGCCGATAAGGTCGGCATATCTTATAGAAAAAGCTGATTTTCTCGCCTGCCACAAGGAATCTTATATATATGCCTACGATATGTTAAAAGATGTGAAAGAGGGCGGAACATTTCTTTTAAACACGCATTTTTCGGACGAGGAATTAACCGAAAAACTTCCTTATAATGTAAAAAAGGAAATTTTTGATAAAAAAATAAAATTTTACGCAATAGACGCATTTTCAATCGCACGGGAAATAGGCTTGGGCGGAAGAATAAACACGATAATGCAGGCGGCATTTTTTAAGCTTGTAAATATTATAAATATAGATGACGCCGTAAGATATATGAAAGACGCAATAAAAAAATCCTACGGTAAAATGGGAGATAATATTGTAAATATGAATAATACCGCCGTTTTGGAGGGAATCGAAAAAGTGCGCAGAGTGAATATTTCCGCAAACTCCAAAAATGCCGAACCGACAAAAGAAATTGACGTTCCCTATTTCATCAAAAATATTGCCGAGCCTATAAATCATGAAAAAGGCGACAACCTCCCCGTTTCCGCATTTTTTGGTATGGAGGACGGCACGTTTCCGAGCGGAACTTCAAAATATGAAAAACGAAATATCGCCTCCGATGTTCCGAAATGGATTCCCGAAAACTGCATACAATGCAATCAATGCTCATACGTTTGTCCGCACGCTGTAATAAGACCGTTCCTTTTGACAGAGGACGAAGCGAAAAATGCGCCCGGAGAATTTGTTACAAAGCAAGGCTTAAAGCCGTATGAAGAGTATCGATACAGAATACAGATTTCTCCGCTTGACTGTACGGGGTGTGCAATTTGCGCGATAACGTGTCCTGCAAAAAACAAAGCGCTCGTTATGGAAAATATCGCCGTACAAATGGAAGAATGTGAAAATTGGGATTATGCCGCAGCGCTTCCCGAAAAGAAAAATCCCATGAATAAAGAAACGGTAAAGGGTTCGCAGTTTGAACTGCCGTATCTTGAATTTTCGGGAGCGTGCGCAGGCTGCGGAGAAACACCGTATGCCAAGCTTGTAACACAGCTTTACGGCGACAGAATGCTTGTCGCCAATGCTACGGGCTGTTCCTCCATTTGGGCAGGTTCTGCGCCTTCAATGCCGTATTGCAAAAATCAGAAAGGACAGGGGCCCGCATGGGCAAATTCGCTTTTTGAAGATAATGCCGAATACGGCTACGGTATGCAGATTGCATCAAAGCAATTAAGAAATTACGCACGTGAAAAGGTTGAAGCATTAATAAAAAAAGCAAAAGACGAGGCGGTTATTTCCGCCGCAGGGGCATGGCTTGACGGTTTTGATGACGGCGAACGTACGAGAGAGCTTTCCGAATCGCTCACAGACGCACTTTTGAAATCTGAACGTGATTGCGAGGAGCGAAAGTATATTCTGGAGCACAAAAGCGACCTCGTTAAAAAATCGCAATGGATTTTCGGCGGAGACGGCTGGGCTTATGATATCGGCTTCGGCGGC
>USLP01000313.1 GCA_900555525.1 uncultured Eubacteriales bacterium | reverse complement strand
GGAGGCGCGACTGGGGGAAGACCTGACGCCTGTCCTTGATGTGGATGCCATGTCATTCATGTAAGCCGCCTTGCCAAAACCGGCCGGGAACATTAGAATTCCGGCACAACACAACTTACTATTATGCTGCTTCATTTCTACAAAATGACGGGAGCCGGCAACGACTTTGTCATGGTGGACAATCGTGACCTGAGCCTTTCCTCCGTGCTGGACGAAGAAACCATAGAAGCCCTGTGCGACCGCCGCTTCGGTATTGGGGCGGACGGGTTGATCGCCGTGGAACCTTCCCAGGGCAAGGGGGGAATTGTCCGGATGCGTTATTACAATGCGGACGGCGGAGAGGCGGAAATGTGCGGCAATGGGGCCCGCTGCTTCAGCAACTTTGCCGCCGCCCTGCTTCATCACGACAAGACAACGCCCCTTCCTTTTGAAACCATGGCCGGCGTCGTCACCGCCACCTTTGAAAAAGACGGCAACGTCACCGTAAACCTGACCAATCCCCACTCCATGCAGCTCTTCGTGCTGAATGCCGATCCGACTGTGGGGGCGGATGTCCATTTCCTGAACACGGGCGTCCCCCATGCCGTTGCGTTTCTGGACAAGCTGGAGGGCCTGGACATTTCCAGGCTGGGAGCCTATCTGCGTTACCATGAGGCCTTTTCACCCAAAGGCACCAATGCCAACTTCGCCAGAATCCTGTCTCCGGGGCACATTGCCATACGTACTTACGAACGCGGCGTAGAGGATGAAACGCTTGCCTGCGGAACGGGCGCTTGTGCGGCGGCTGTTGCGTCCGTACTCAACGGCTATTGCCCCAAGGGCGAGGACGTAACCGTTAAGCTTTTGGGCGGCGATTTAACGATAAATTATACCGACGAAGCCGTATTCATGACGGGTAAAGCGGTTAAAGTATACGAAGGAGGGATTGAGCTGTGAAAATAAACATGAATTATTTTAACGTTGGAGAAAGCTATCTTTTTTCAACGATAGCAAAAAAGGTGAACGAATATAAAGAACAAAATCCCGATAAGGAAATCATACGCATGGGTATCGGCGACGTAACGCTTCCGCTTTGCAAAGCCGTTACGGACGCAATGCACGAGGCTGTGGACGAAATGGGAAATGCGCAGACGTTCCACGGCTACGGTCCCGAACAGGGCTACGGATTTTTGAAATCCGCAATTAAGGCTTATTATGAAGAAAAGGGAGTTACGCTCTTTGAGGACGATATTTTCATTTCCGACGGAGCAAAAAGCGACCTTGGTAATATCCTCGATATTTTCGATAAGGATAACACGGCGCTCGTTCCCGACCCCGTTTATCCCGTCTATGTCGATACAAATATAATGATAGGAAGAAACGTAAAATTTATGAATGCGTCTGAAGAAAACGGATTTTTGCCCCTGCCCGATGACAGCGTAAAAGCGGATATAATCTATCTTTGTTCGCCCAATAACCCTACGGGAGCGGTTTATACAAAAGAACAGCTTGAAAAGTGGGTAGCGTATGCGCTTAAAAATAATGCGGTAATACTTTTCGATTCCGCTTATGAAGCGTTCGTGCAGGATAAAAAGCTTCCGAGAAGCATATACGAAATAGCGGACGCAAAAAAATGCGCGATAGAGTTCTGCTCATTCTCAAAAACGGCAGGCTTTACGGGTACGAGATGCGGTTATACCGTTGTTCCGTCCGAGCTTGTTTTTGAGGGAAAATCGCTTAACAAAATGTGGTTAAGACGTCAGACAACAAAATTCAACGGCGTGCCTTATATCGTGCAGAAGGGTGCGGCGGCTGTATTTACGGCTGACGGCAGAGCGCAGATTAAAGAAAATATAGATTACTATCTCGGCAATGCCAAAATAATGGCGGACACGCTCAAAGAGCTTGGAATTTGGTTTGTCGGCGGCGAAAATTCCCCTTATATATGGCTTAAATGCCCGAATAACATGAAATCCTGGGATTTCTTTGATTATCTTCTCGATAACATTCAGGTTGTGGGAACACCCGGAAGCGGATTCGGCACAAACGGCGAAGGCTTTTTCAGACTTACAGCATTCGGAAGCCGTGAAAACACGAAAAAAGCAATGGAACGTTTGAAAACGCTTATAAAATAAGCCGAAAAACACAGTTTTTAAGAAAAAAATCGCATTATTTTAAAAAAATTATGAAATTCACTTGACAATTGTGTAAATTTTAGGTATAATATTTTTTATGACAGGATAATCGTATCTTATTCTATTATTTTTTCGGCGGATTTTTCCGCATAACTTATTATGTAAATAACGTATTAAATAAAATGGAGGTGCATTCAGCATGAAAAGAACATATCAGCCTAAGAAGAGACAGAGAAAAAGAGAACACGGTTTCTTCAAAAGAATGAGAACCAGAAACGGAAGAAAGATTTTGGCTCGCAGAAGAGCAAGAGGCAGAGCAAGACTCAGCGCGTAAGAAATGTTGAAATGCCGTGTGTTCCGATAATACGGCATTTTTTCTTCTTTTTATTATTTTTTAGGAGGCGCTTATATGGGAAAAGGCAGAATAGCTTCTTTAACCAAAAATTATGAATTTCGCAGAGCTTATTCTCTCGGCGCTCCCTATTTCGGAAGATACATTGTTCTGTATAAAAGAAAAAACAGATTTCCCTTTTTAAGACTTGGAATAACTTCCACGAAAAAGGT
>USLP01000312.1 GCA_900555525.1 uncultured Eubacteriales bacterium | reverse complement strand
GCGCACGTACGGACGCATATGCGGAAATCAACGTATATGCCGCCGCCTCCGAAGAAGGCTCGGCAGGTAACGAGACAGGCGGAAAAGAAGCGGAGGACGGTAAAAACAAAGTGGAATTTGCGCTTATCCCGAAAGCGAAAATTTCACAGGCTATGACAAACGGTAAGATAAACGAAAAATATTTTACATACGACAGAGAAAATATCAAGATTGATTGTATAAGAAATGTTCCCGCTGATTGGGACGGCGAAGCGAATTACGCATACAGCGTACAAATGGCTGGCATAACGGCGGAATATTATATCGGAGTACGCACTCAAGACAGTCTCGGCAACAGCATGGAACAGGTTTTCGATACGGTTCTTTCCTCCGTAAATGCCGACTTAACAATGACGTCAAGCATAAGCCCGAAAAAGACGGGTGTAAAAGCTATTGTTAAGCTTGACTTTAATATGCCTGTTTATGTGCTTCCGCAAAACAGCATAGTTTCGGACGTTAATACGGAAATCGCCGATACGGTTGACGAAATGAATCTTATACTTGCAAGCGAAAATGCAGGCACATTCTCGCAGAGCAATTCGTTTGTAATCTCAAAAACAGGCGAGTATAAACTTTATACGTGCGACGATATAGGAAGAACAAAAATGTTCACTCTAAACGTTACGGAAAACGATGTGCAATTCGGCGCACTCGGCGGAGTTAAAGCGGAGATTTATGTGGGAGACAGACTGCTTCCCGATGGTGAAATGACAGCCCCCGGATTGTACGACAGCGAGGGTAACGGTATTCATTTGACATTAAAGCTTAAGCCGACTCAAACGGGCATGGTTCTTAAAACAAAGGATACGGATAAAGACGGCTTTGTACTGGATAAAACAGCGTCGGAGGAATTTTACGATGAAGCGTCGGGCGGTTATACCGAGCTTGTGTATAATGTATACAGAAATATAATTGAAGGAACATATGAGTATGTTCCCGAAGTTGAAAGAATGCTTGAAATAGAGGTTTGCACAGCCGACGGTACGGACAGCACAACTGTTCCCGTAATTATAGACTGCATAGACAATACATTCCCCGAATGTAAAATAAGCGTATCTCCGAACATATTTAAATATGATGAATACGACAGAGTTTCCGAGATTGTGGGCACGCCGGGCAACGTAACGTTTACGGTAATGTTCCAGGATAAGGAATCGGGAATAGAAAGCATTGTAGTTACAGAAGTGCATGACCCCGAAGGAATAAATCCTCCTACGTATATAACAATACCGATGAAGGACGAAAACGGCAATTATATCGATTATGACGCAGAGGATAACGAATGGTCGTGGTCGGGTGAAAATGACGGAATCCCCGTATCGGTTAAATACAGCGGAAATGCAGACCCCAAGGGCGTAAAAGTACTTACTTATACGTTTACGGATAACGCATGGCTTTATCCGCCGATGGCAGTAAACGGCGCAGGCGACTCGAACGGCGCATGGATTGGCGGCATGGAGGGATTCACAACAGGCGACGCAATCTACAAGATGGATATAGAGCAGGGAAAGGATTATACGGTTACATACTACAAAGAGGATATCAACGGCGAATGGATTGAAGCTGAAATACCTGCGGCAGGCTCTGAAGAAACGGCATACTTCAGAAGAGCAAAGGCTGTGATAAGTCTGCTTGAAAGAGGTGAAAACCGTGAGCTTCGCGTTGTAAACAACAACGGCTCATTTGAGAAGATACTCGATTCCTACGTTTCTTCATTTACCTTTGAGCTTAAAGACAAATACGGCTACAAAAAATCGGTAACGGCAGGGCTTGAAAACTTTGACGCAGTAAACCCGACAATTGATTATAAGCTTTCCGAAACCGCAAAAACGAAAGGTCCGATAACGGTTACAATTAACGCAAACGATGACAAGAGCGGAGTGGAAAAGGTTGAGCTTACGGGAGCAGACGGTCAGATTGCCGTAACAAAGAACGGAGCCGAGTATACCGCAAAAATATACAATAACGGAACATATTCGATAAAAGTATGCGATAACGCAGGCAACAAGGCGGTAAAGAAATTCAGCATATCAAATGTTGATTCCACATCTCCCGAAATGACGGACGTAATCTTAAGCAATAAGAACATCACTTCAAGAAGCGTAATCGCAACGCCCGTATTCTCAAAGAACAACGTTAAGATAATGTATGCCGAGCCTACGGGAACGCTTACGGAGGACGATTATATCGTAAACAGAAGCACGGGCGAAATCACATTCTCAAAATCGGGAACTCTCTCCGTATTCTTCCAAGACGAATACGGAAACGAGGGCGCTGATACCGTGGTTATTGACAATATCGATACCACGCCTCCCATGCTTGACGCAGTTTGGAGCTGTAATGCGAATAAGAGCGAAGTTTCGGTTAAATTCCAAATGTCGCTTGACGAATTCGGCAATCCTATAGATAAACACAGACAGCTTTCCGATATATTCGTTGTGTACGGCGGTATAATAAAAATGGCGGACGAAGCGGAATATATCTTAAACGAAAACGGCACATATACCTTTAAGGCGTATGACGATGAGGGACTTGTTTCGTATATCACGCTCGAAGTAACGGATATTGACTTGGAAGCGCCGAAGATTACGCAGGTGCGCTGGACGTATGACAAATACAGCGGAAGCCTTGTTCCCAACGGGGAGGCAGGCTTCAG
>USLP01000311.1 GCA_900555525.1 uncultured Eubacteriales bacterium | reverse complement strand
ATAGTTGTTCATGGCGGCGGTCCCGATATTTCTTCGGCTCTTAAAACTTATAATATAGAATCCGAATTTGTGAACGGTCTTAGAGTTACCGATAAGGAAACTATGAAGGTTGCGCAAATGGTTTTAATCGGAAAAACAAATAAGGAAATTGTTGCGTTTTTGAATAACCACGGCGGCAATGCCGTTGGTATTTCCGGTATCGATTCCTGCCTTTTTGAATGTGAAAAACAGACTGTAACCGTAGACGGCGAAGAAAAAGATATAGGCTATGTCGGAAATATTAAAAAAGTTAATTACAGAATCGTGCAGAATTTGTGCGATAATGGCTTTATCCCCGTAATCGCTCCTATAGGAACAGACTCAGAGGGCAACAGCTATAACATCAATGCCGATACAGCGGCGGCAGAGCTTGCAGGCGCAATGAAAGCTGAAAAACTCATGCTTCTTACCGATATTGAGGGTATAAAATATAATGTCGATGATAAAGAAGTGATAGAAACACTTGATAAAGCGAAAACTATGGAGCTTATCGAAGAGGGAGTTATTACGGGCGGTATGATACCCAAGGTTTTGGGTTGCTTAAAAGCTATCGAAAACGGCGTTGATGCCGTACATATTGCCGATGGACGTGTTCCTCACTGCCTGCTTTTGGAAATCTTCACCCAAAGAGGCTTGGGCACAATGATGAAAGGATAGAAAAATGGGGAAATTGATTGTAATTGAGGGGACGGACGCAAGCGGAAAGCAAACCCAGTCCGAACTTCTTTATAACTATTTAAAATCACAAAACAAAGAAGTGATGAAGCTTATTTTTCCGGACTATGACAGCCGTTCGTCCGAGCTTGTGAAAATGTATCTTGAGGGTTGTTTCGGTACGGACGCCCAAAGCGTTGACCCGAAGGTCGCTTCGGTTTTTTATGCGGCGGACAGATATGCGTCTTATAAAACGAAGTGGGAGAATTTCTATAAAGCGGACGATACCGTCATAATTGCCGACAGATACGTTACGTCAAATATGATACATCAGGCGGCGAAAATAGAGGATTCCTCAAAAAAAGAAGAATATTTAAATTGGATTTATGATTTTGAATATAACATTATGGGGCTTCCGAAGCCCGACTGTGTTATTTTTCTCAATATGCGATTTGATTTGGCTCAGAAGCTTATTGAAAACCGTGAAAATAAAATTACACATTCGGACAAAAAGGATATTCACGAAAGCAACAGTGAATATATGAGAAAATGTTATGATAACGCCTGCTTCATTGCAAAAAAATATGATTGGCACGAAATTAAGTGCTTTTCGGGCGATACCATACGCACAATTGGCGATATTCAAAACGAAATAAGAGATATTATAAAGTAAAGGAGCGGAAAACCGCTCCTTTCTTAATTATTTTACCGCAACCCAAATTTCACATTCATAATTCGGATTTGCTATATCGTCGGACGGATATACTTCAAGCTCCGCGATACCTGCATAATCATATCCGCTTTGCACCAAAAATTCGCCGCAGATTCTTTTGTATGTTTCCTGAAATGCGTCGGGCATTTTACCTTTTACCTTAAATACCGCATATGTTGCGGCAGGTATTTCCGCAATTTCAAAATCATTTGTATCGGCTTTTTCACCGTTGCTCAGCGTATCTTCGGGAATGCTGTCGAAGCCGTATTTTACGGCAAGGTCAAAAAATTCCTGCGCCATGCCCTTATAATCTTTGTACCCCGTCCGTTACACATAGGTACAAAAAGATTAACAAGTCCGATTGTTGCAAGACCGCCAAGGCTGATAGTCTTTTCTGTAAGCAATACTTTTTTAACCATTCTTGCGGCGCTTACCGCGGCGGCAACGCCTGCCACACCGCCTCCTGCGACAGTTACGTCATATTCGCCCAAAACGGGATTTCTCTTTTTAATTCAATATTTTTCATTTTAAAGTTACTCCTGTATTTTTCATATTGATTTTCTTAAATCCAAGTTTAAAGGCAGGGGAGTTATCGGAAAGTTCAAAATTGTTGTTTTTATAATCCGCAAACATGGGGTCAGCCACTATTGAGCCGTCCTCTTTTCCGATAATTTCTTGGTATTCTTTTAAGCCATATTCTTTATCACCGACTTTTAATATAACAGCCTCTTTATTAATGTTATAATGCAGATTCATGTGTCCTTCAATTTGAATTGAGCCTGCCCATTCGTCCTTACCAAGCAGGAAAGACGGGTCTTTTTCGGAAACAATTATGTTATTTTCAAGTATAATACCCGTGTGCATTTCGGATTTTGACGCATTCACGGGCGAACCTCCCGATTTAACAAATATGTTGTTGCGGATTGTATTCATGCTTCCGTAATGCTGATGATAGCAGTTGCTGGTCAGATTATAGCAAATATTATTTTCGACCGTTATGTAGCTGCTCCCCTCATCTGTATAAATTCCCCAGCCTCCGTAGTGGTTAGAAACAACGTCGTGAATAATGTTGTTTCTTACTCTTGTGCCTTTTTGTTTGCCCAAAAGATATATTCCGCCCATGTCGGAAAGCTTGCCGAGACCCAAGTGATGAATATGGTTGTTTTCTATAATATTGTCTCTTGAAATGCTGTTTTTGTAACCCCAAACCCAGCCAACCGAAACACCTGAATAATAGAGGTAAGAAATTTCATTGTTTGCTACGGTATTTTCAAAGGAGTGCATGATGAGAATACCGCAG
>USLP01000310.1 GCA_900555525.1 uncultured Eubacteriales bacterium | reverse complement strand
CGTTCCGCTTATGCTTACGGCGGCAAAATCGTTTAACCGAGAGTCGATACGCACCTTTGAGATGCCGAACACTCCGCGTTATATAAACGGCGCATCGTATGTTATATGCGATGTCGATGCCACAAAGCAGCTTATATTGAAAGAGTTTTTGGGCGTTTCGGATGAAAATGATACAGCCGTTACTGTTTCGGACGGCAATAATGATAATTAAAGAGGGTGTATTTTCGTGGAAGAATTGGTAAAGAAAATTATGAACATCGAAAAACAGGCGGCAGAAAAGCTTGAATTTGAGAAAAAGAAATATGCCGACCCTGCGGCGGATGCCGAGAAAATTTTGGTTCAGAAAAAAATAGAAGCACAGGCAAAAGCACAGGAAAGAATATCCGCAATAAATGCGGAGGAGGAAGCCGAAGAGACAGATAAAATAAAAGCGCTTAACGATGAGTTTGAAGAGAAAAAGCAGGAGCTGATAAAAGAGTTCGGAGATAATAAGGAACGCTTGGTAAATGAAATTTTTAAAAGAATTACAGGCTGATACGGAGATTAACGAAAAAGTTTCTTTTCCGTTAATGCTTCAATTTATAATACCCCGTGCGATTTCTTTCAGCTTTGCTTTCAAGAAACGCACATGGGCAAAAAATCTCTTATCATTCCTTGCCCCGTGGTAAGAGAGATTGATTATAGGGCAAGGAATGGAGATTTTTTATGAATTATGCGGCGGCTTCGGCGAAGGTTCGGGCGCTTTTGGGCGGAATTTTGAATGAAAGTGATTATGACGAGCTTATTTCAAAAAACAGCGTTTCCGATATTGCGTCTTACCTTAAGAACAACACTGTTTACGGGCAGGTTTTTTCCGATTCCCCCATACTCGATATGCACAGAGGAAGCTTGGAAATTCTTCTTAAAAAGCAATATATGGAGGAAGCGGACAGAATTTACCGTCATTTGGGGACGAAAAAAGATTTTTTCTACGACCTCAATATGGACGTGGAAATAGAATTTTTGAAATCGGCATTGAGAGGATATCTTATCGATAACCGTTTCGATTCGGAGCTTTTGAATATAGATTTGAAGGTTAAACACCGTATTCCTTTAAAAGATTTGATTGAAGCCGAAACGGCAGACGAGTTTCTCGTCCGACTAAAAAAATGCGATATAGGAAAATACATATATCCGCTCGTTTCGGAGAAAAATCCGAATAATATCCACGCTATCGAGAGCAACCTCGATATGTACTATTTTATAAATCTTGACAAAAGCGCAAGAAGAAATTTCAAGGGCAAAGACCTTGCGTATGTGCTTGACTTTATAGGAAAAAAAGCCGATATATATAATATTGTTTTGATTCTTCGGGCGAAGAAATATTATAATTGGTCAAGGGAACTTATAATCCCGCACATTATAAATATTTTTTGCCGTCTGACAAACGATTTTATTTATAAGCTTGCAGACAGCGAAAGCTATGAGGAATGCTTAACTCTCCTTAAAAAAACGCAGTATGCGAATTTGATAGACGATGAAACGGGCAAGATAGACGAAACAAGATTTTACTTGAAAAAATATCTTCATAAAATAAGGCGGACAAACAGCATAAAAGCAGTTTTGTACTACTTTAAGCTGAAATCCGCCGATATATCCAACATAACCACGATTACCGAGGCTGTCCGCTACGGATATGCCAAGGGCGAGACCAAAAAACTGGTCGTTTGTAAGTGAGGTGATGCAAAGTGGCTGTTGAAAAAATGAAGTTTGTCAATGTTTCGGGTTTGCTTACCGACTTTGACAGAATAATGAAGCTTATATTTTCAAACACGAAAATACATATCGAAAATGCCAACGATGTTTTCGGAGACGTTTCGGGGCTGAAAAGGTTTTCGGGAGAAAATATATATGCGGGCATTTACACAAAGATAAACGATATTTATACAACAATAGGGCAGAAGCCGACGTTTGACCCGTCTTTGGTTCGGGACGTTGACGTGGCGGCGGAAGAAAAAAAGCTTGACGATATAATAAATGCCTTAAAAGAAAATTCTTTGGAAATAGAACGGCAAAAGCTTACTTTGGCGGAGGATACCGAGATAGCCGAGGAACTTGAATATTTTCACGATTATACCATTGATATTTATAAGTTCTTCCACCTTGAATTTATAAAATTCCGTTTCGGCGTGCTTCCCACATATAATTACGAAAAGCTCAAGTCGTTTTTATCCGACATAAACGCACTCGTTATACCGCTTAAAGAGAGCGAGCAGGAAACATACATTATGTATTTTTCGGATAAGGAAGCCGCTCCCGAAGTGGACGATACCATGAGAAAGCTCATGTTCCGAAAAATAAAAATCGCCGACAGGGTAACGGGTACCTCCGCAGTAGCAAGAGAAAAAATAAAAGCCGAAATAGCGGAGCTTAATCAAAAAATAGAAGCGCTCGAAAAAAGCTCTTCGGAATATAAAGAAAAAATGAGCGCAGAGCTTAAAGAAACGTATTGCTCTATAATTTATAATTATAACGTATATTCCGTAAGGCAAAACGTGGCAAAGGCGGACAAAACGTTCCACTTGGCAGGCTTTATGCCCGAATCCGAGGCGAAAAAGCTAACCGAGCTTATGAAGGACGAAATCACAACGGTGGTTGAAATTTCAAATCCCGAAAAAACGCATTTGACGCCGCCGACAATGCTGAAAAATAATAAGCTTGTAAAACCGTTTGAA
>USLP01000309.1 GCA_900555525.1 uncultured Eubacteriales bacterium | reverse complement strand
ATAATTTCACAGCTTGTCGGCTACGGCTTTGAATTTGACATAAAAAAACAGGAAAATATAACAATTCCCGCATATAAGGGCGCAATCAATTTCAAATATGCAACGCCTGCGGAGGTAACGGGAGGTTCTGAATAATGAGTGTTATAATCGGTGTTATTGTAGGGCTTGTGCTTGCTTTTGTTTCGCCAACGGTTATACCGCCGAATTATTCGGTTTATGTCGCTACGGCAATCTTAGCGGCTCTTGACTCCGTTCTGGGCGGACTTACGGCGGTTTTAAACAAAAATTTTGACAGTATGATTTTTATAACGGGTCTTTTCGGAAACGCAGTTTTGGCGGCATTTATAATATTTTTGGGCGAAAAACTCGGACTTGACTTGTATCTTGCGGTTGTTGTCGTTTTCGGCACAAGATTTTTCCAGAATTTTGCCGTAATCAGAAGATTTTTGATAAACAAGTATACCGCAAAAAAGGAAGAATAGAAAAAATGCAAAAAAAAATTAAAAAATTTGTAAAATATACTTGAAATTTTTCAATAGCTGTGCTATAATGAAATATAAATTGCTAATAATCACTTGTATATGATAGTATAAATTAGGAGGTAAAAAAATATGCCTATTCCGGTTCAGAATCAAAACGGACAAACAACAGTTATTAAAGTTGTCGGTGTCGGCGGCGGCGGTAACAATGCCGTAAACAGCATGGTTGAAGACAACTTGGGACTTATTCAGTTTATTGCCGTTAATACGGATAACGATACCTTGAAGCTTTCAAAAGCAGACGTGAAGCTTCAGATAGGTGAAAAGCTTACGAAGGGATTGGGCGCAGGCGGTAATCCCGAAGTTGGCGAAAAGGCTGCGGAAGAAAATAAGGAAGAAATTGCACAGGCTCTTAAAGGCGCCGATATGGTATTTGTTGCCGCAGGCATGGGCGGCGGTACGGGTACGGGTGCGGCTCCCGTTGTTGCTTCCGTTGCGAAAGAGTTGGGAATACTTACTGTCGGCGTTGTAACAAGACCTTTTAACTTTGAAGGAAAAAGACGTGCAAACGCGGCGGCTATGGGTATCGAAAAATTAAAAGAGCAGGTTGACGCTCTCATAGTAATCCCCAACGATAAGCTTTTGGGACTTGTTGAGAAAAACACAACAATGCTCGAAGCGTTCAAAATCGCCGATGACGTTTTAAGACAGGGCGTTTCGGGTATATCCGACGTTATCGTTGTTCCCGGTCTTATAAACTGCGATTTCAACGACGTTAAAGCTATTATGGAAAATACAGGCTATGCTCATATGGGAAGCGGAAAAGCTTCGGGCGACAACAGAGCCGAAGAAGCTGCTAAGCTTGCTATTTCAAGCCCGCTTTTGGAAACTACAATTGACGGTGCAAAGGGCATACTTCTTAATATCACGGGCGGCAAGAGCCTTACCCTTTTGGAAGCAAACCAGGCGGCGGTTATTGTACAAGACCATGTTGACCCCGATGTAAACTTTATTTTCGGTGTTGTTATCGATGAAAGCCTTGACGATGAGGTTTATGTTACAATAGTCGCAACAGACTTTTCGAATAAGCCGGGCGGCTTTAAAGCAGGTCAGACGCAGACTTTGAGAACATCTGCAAGAACTGTTTCTCATGTTCAGACTCCCGTGCAGCCTTCCGTTACGGCAGAAGAGCCTAAATATGAAGAGCCGAAAGTTGAAAAGGATACGGATAAAGATATTTCCATACCCGATTGGATGAGAGGTTTCTAAAAAATTACATATAAAAGAGCTCATTTCAATGCTTAAAGCATTGAAATGAGTTTTTATAGAAAGGAAGTTTTATTAAATGGAGAGAGTTTATAATTTCAGCGCAGGTCCTTCCATGCTCCCCTTGGAGGTCTTAAAAAAAGCGGCGGCACAGATGACGAACTGCGAGGGTTCGGGTATGTCCGTTATGGAAATGAGCCACAGAAGTGCGGTTTATAAAGGTATAATCGAAGAAGCCGAGAAGCTTATGAGAGAACTCATGGGTATTCCCGATGATTATTATGTTTTGTTTTTGCAGGGCGGCGCATCTACACAGTTTGCAATGATTCCATTAAACCTTATGAAAACAGGCAAGGCAGACTATGTTATAACAGGTCAATGGGCAAAGAAGGCTTATGAAGAAGGCAAGCATTACGGCAACGCTTACGAGGTAGCGTCCTCCAAGGATAAAACTTTTTCGTATATTCCCAAGCTTACAAAGGATATGTTCAGACCCGATGCGGACTATGTACATATCACAATGAATAACACGATTTACGGTACAGAATTGAAGAAAGACCTCGATTCTCCGGTTCCGATGGTTGCCGATATGTCTTCTGATATTTTCTCACGTCCGATTGACGTTTCTAAATATATCTGTATTTATGGTGGTGCACAAAAGAATCTGGCTCCTGCTGGTGTTACATTCGTTATCGTTAAGAATGACGCATTGGGTAAGGTTTCCCGTTACATTCCAACGATGTTGAATTATCAGACTCATGTTGACAGTGGCTCTATGTTTAACACTCCTCCTGTTGTACCTATTTATGCAGCATTGCAGACGCTTCGCTGGATCAAAGCACAGGGTGGTGTGAAAGAAATGGAACGTCGTGCCATTGAAAAAGCGGATATGTTGTATGCTGAAATCGACCGTAACAAAATGTTCGTGGGTACTGCTGCCAAAGAAGACCGTTCACGCATGAACATCT
This sequence comes from uncultured Eubacteriales bacterium, assembly GCA_900555525.1. Classification (GTDB taxonomy): domain Bacteria; phylum Bacillota; class Clostridia; order UMGS1840; family UMGS1840; genus UMGS1840. The sequence continues at coordinate 7 of USLP01000309.1, read as the reverse complement.
GTTTCGT
>USLP01000308.1 GCA_900555525.1 uncultured Eubacteriales bacterium | reverse complement strand
GCGTGACAGGCTAGCGTTCTAACCAACTGAACTACCGGGCCAAATTAATAATGGCTCGACACTGAAGCATTATAACACATACAACGATTGTTGTAAAGACTTTTTATGGCAGGGGCAGAAGGATTCGAACCCTCGGCACGTGGTTTTGGAGACCACTGCTCTACCAACTGAGCTATACCCCTAAATTATGAACATTGACTTAAATATTATACACTAACTTTTCCGTTTTGTCAAGTAATTTTTATAAAAAATATTGATTTTCAAAAATTTATTTATAAAAGACAAGCCGTATCCCTGTAATATAAGGGAAACGGCTTATCCTTTTTTGCTTTTTCAAGCACGTTATTTCTTCATGCTGTTTTCGTATTCCTGAATCATTTTTTTAACCATCTGACCGCCGACAGATCCTGCCTGCTTAGATGTTAAATCACCGTTGTAACCCTGTTTGAGGTTTACTCCAACGTCATTTGCAGCTTCCATCTTGAATTTATCAAGCGCTTCTCTTGCTTCAGGTACTAATGCTTTGTTACCGGACATAATACTAATCTCCTTACAATTTTTATTTTTTTAACTTCTTGTGAAGTCGTTAGTATTTTTGTCAATTCACAAAGTTTATATGCATTTTTTAAATTATAAAATTTTGGAAAAAATTATTCGGCAATTTTCACTTCGGAATTTTGCTTTGTAACCTTTATGCCATAGCACGCCGACTGAGGCGGTAAGCTTTTTGTGGATATGGGAGAAATGCTTGCCGTGATGTTCATGCCTGCCTTTAAAGCGTCTATACCCGCCATATTTCCGTTTTCGTCAATTATAACCGCATCGTCGGTGAGATTAAGCTGATAGAAGCCTTCTTCGTCGTAATTTCCGATAACAACCGACTTGTCCAAAATTTCGCTGATAACGCCTTCTTTAATAACCTGGCAATCTTCCTTTGTAACAATTATTTCAAGCGCATTTGACTGCGGAGGAAGGCTCAGGGTCATAGCGTCTCCCATTTTTACCTTTAATTCCTTGTCCTTGGGAAGATCTTTTACTGCGAGCGCATTTCCGTCTTCATCTGAAATAACGGTTTCGTCCGTTATATTGAGGAGAATATCGCCTCTTATGAAATTCGTTATAAGAACTCTGCCGTCCTCGGTAGTTTCTTTGAGGTTTGCTCTTAAGTAATCGTCCGTATCTTCGCCCCACGAAATAAATACCTTGCCTGCGTCCTCCGTGAGCGTTCCGCCGAGTATTTCTTCAACAAAATTCGAGGGAACGTATGTTCTGTCATCTACAATCTGCGGTTTCGCACCGAGCGGCATAGCCGCCGTTTTTGCAAACGTATAGCCGTCTTTATCCGCATAAAACGTTATGTATGAAGGAAGATTTGTAAGCTCTACACGTCTTGCTTCGTCATTCCATTCTACTGTGAAGCCCAGATTTTCGCAAATTGCTCTTACGGGAACAAACAATGTGTTTTCACCGTTATCGTTTTTCAATTCCAAGGCTTGCGCATTTTCTATCGCTTTACCGTTTACATAAAGCTTTGAGTCTGCCGTTTCTTCTGCCATAACGGGCATTGCCGCCATTATTCCTGCCGTTAAAATCGCTGTGCTGTTTAATAAAATATTCTTTTTCATAATGAATTTTCCCTTCTTTTTTTATTTTATTCCGATTTCGCTTATGGAAATCAATATTTTTTCCTGTTCATCGTCTGCAAGCTTACAGCTGTCAACCGTAAAGCTTACGTCATTTTTAACCGTTACCGCTGTCTTATAGTCTTCGCTTTTTGTAACCGCCCATTCCAAACCGTTTACCGTTTCTTTTTCTTGCGTGCTGTCCGAAAGCATATCCAATGCATATTCGGTGTTTTTCGACGTTATCACGCTTACATATCTGCCGTTTTCGCCTGTGTAATAAAAACAAAAATCATCATAAGCAGTGTTTCCGTTTTCGTCTTTTGAAATATACGCCGTTTCTGCCGTTTCGCTTTTCATGTCTTTGGGGAGAACAAGCGATTTTTCAATGTCCGCTCCCAAATAATCCGCATATTCCGAAAGCGTCATTTCTTCAATCGAGTTTGTCATGGCAAGCATTACCGTGTCAACGCTTTTCTGAGTTGCTCCTCCTCCCGAACCGCCGGAACTTCTGAGTGAATCCGCAGCCGCATTTTTTGAATTTATTTCTTCTGAGTCTTCAGTTTTCGCTGTGCTGCCCGAAGCCGATTCGGCTTTATCAGAAGCGTCGGGTTGTTTTTGTGTTTCGGGAGACTCTTCTTTGATTACGGACTCAAAAACGTGTTCGTTTTCGTTTTTTTGCGTAATTTTTTCATCGTCCGCCTTTTTCTCGCTCGTTTGAGCTTGCTCCGTTTTTTTCGGAGAATCCGATTTCGGTGTGCTTTGCTTCAGCAAAGTCTGCTTTTCGGCTGTCTTTGCGTCGGCTGTTACGTCTGTATCCACGCTCTGTGGTTTTTCGATTTTTTCAACTTTTCCAGCTTTTTCGTTTTGTTCCGTATTATTATATTGTATATTTGTCTCGTTTTTTATAAGCTCGGAATTGTTGCCGAAAATATCCGTATTGATGTCTGACCAATCCAGATTCCCCGCGTCAATGAGCGCTTTCCGGGAACGGGAGGAAAAGCGCGGCACGGCGTGCACCCCCTGGAACAGGCCGCCGTTGACGTAAGGGAAACGCGCCGCGGAAACCGGGACGGCGGCGCGTTCCGGGCGGCCCGG
>USLP01000307.1 GCA_900555525.1 uncultured Eubacteriales bacterium | reverse complement strand
CATTTATAATTTCGGTTATTTTGTCAAGAGATAATATAAGCTATATTATATGGCTTAAGGAGCTTTTGGATAAAAACAAAAAGCCCGTAATTTTAAAGGATAACGAAATAAAATATATAACGGAAAGAGTTATAGGAATAATAAGCGATAACGAAAAATTAAAAAAAGAAGTTGAAAGCAGAATGTCGCAGTATGACAGCATAAGCATAAAGGCGCTTTCGGCGCAGATAAGCCCTCATTTTTTAAACAACAGCTTAAATGCGGTGAATTATCAGCTTAAGAAAGAATGCGGCTACGGAAGCCAAGCGTCAAGTATGCTCTGCAAGCTTTCAAAGCTTATCGGCTACAGCTATATAACGGACGAAATACTTGTAGATATGCAATCGGAATTTGATTTTATAGCGGATTATATCGAATTTTTGAAAATCCGCTACGGTGATTTCGAGTCGGAAATAATTCTTCCCCCGAGCCTCGAAAATGCACGTATTATGAAAATGTGCTTACAGCCGTTCGTTGAAAATTCCGTCTTTCACGGATTTTCAAAAGAAAAAAACAAAATAAAAATAGAGTGTTTTTCTTCCGAAAACAGCGTGTTTATCAGCGTATACGATAACGGTATGGGCATGAAAAACGAAAAAATACAGCAAATTCTCAAAGAAGTTCAGAGCGGTGAGTTCAGTGATGAGAATATAGGAATGAAAAATGTATTCCGCAGGCTCAAGCTTGTTTACGGCAATAAAATCGATATTGATATAAACAGTGAGTACGGAGAATATACAAAGATAATTCTTGAAATAAAAAAATAAGTAAGTGAAAGGAAAATAAGTATGAAAGAACAAAAAACAAAATCATTTCAAAAGGAGAAAAACAGGGATAAGCTTGCGCTCGATTCTATGACGCTCCCCGGAATTATACTGACATTGGTGTTTTGCTACCTTCCGATGGTAGGCCTTATAATAGCGTTTAAAACGTTTAATCCGAATCTTGGGATTTTCAAAAGTCCGTGGTGCGGTTTTGATAATTTCAGATTTTTCTTTATGTCAAACGATTTCGGAGTGCTGATGCGCAACACGCTTTTATATGCGTTTTGGTTTATTTTCGTGGATAATTTTTTCGCTATGCTGTTTGCGATACTTTGCTACAATGTAAAAAACAAGCTTGCGCTGAAATATTATCAGACTACCTCAATTCTTCCGACATTTATGTCAATGGTTTTGGTGTCTTACATAGTATATATTTTTCTTGCACCTTCAACGGGTGTTATAAACAGCGTCATTAATGCCTTGGGAGGCAAGGGACCCGATTGGTACGCCGACCCTAAATTCTGGCCTTACATTCTGACAATTGTTCGTATGTGGAGCGGTATGGGCTACGGAAGCTTGCTCTATTACGCAACAATCGTCGGAATAGACGCAAGTCTTTTTGAGGCGGCTATAATAGACGGCGCAAATAAACGTCAGCAGATTATACACATAATCGTCCCCGAGCTTTCATCGCTTTTATGCTTGCAGATAATAATGGGAATAGGCGGAGCAATGGGCGGCGACTTCGGACTTTTCTATCAGATTCCGAGAAATATAGGTCTTTTGTATCCGACAACGGATATATTCAATACGTACGTGTTCAGAGCATTGCAGGCGGCAACAAGTATGGGACGTACAACGGCGATAGGCTTATTCCAGTCGTTAAGCGGAATAATACTTCTTTTAATAAGCAATACGGTTATAAAGAAAATTGACTCGGACAAGAGTATGTTTTAAGGGGGGCGGAAAAATGAACAACAAAAAATTTACATTTGGAAAAGCTGTTTTGAATTTTATACTTGTTTTGGTAAGCTTTTCATATATAATTCCGATTTTGCTGATGATTTCGATAAGCTTTTCTTCGGAGGCTTCCATAAATGCCAACGGCTATAAGCTGATACCCGAAGCGTGGAGTACGGAGGCATATAAGCTTGCGTTTCAAAATCCGACGCAGATTATAGATTCATATAAAGTTACAATTGCATACGCACTTTTGGGAACTTTTCTTTGTATAATCGTCCAAACATTAATGGCATACCCTCTTTCGAGAAGCAATTATACAAGAAAAAAGGGTCTTACGATATTTTTGATGATAACAATGTTCTTCGGCGGCGGACTTGTTCCTTCTTATATATTAAATACGCAGTATCTTCATTTGGGAAACAGCTTTTGGATATATATTTTTCCGTCCTTGATGTCCGCATGGAACGTAATACTTTTTAAGACGTATTTCAAGGGACTTCCTACCGAGCTTGTGGAAGCCGCAAAGCTTGACGGCGCAAGCGAATACAGAATTTACATACAGGTTATAATGCCGCTTTCAACACCGATTATTGCGTGTATCGCATTTACAACGCTGCTCGGAAAGTGGAATGATTGGAACACTTCGCTTCTTTATATAAGAAATTCAAGACTGTATTCGCTTCAGTATCTGCTTCAGAGAATTATAAACGAATCCGATTATATAACGCAGATGCAGGGTACGGCAATTGAATCGCTTATCGGAAAGGACATTCCGAAAGAAACGTTAAGATACGCAACGGCAGTTATTGCCGCAGGTCCCATGATGGTCGCATTTCCGTTCTTCCAGAAGTATTTTGCGGAGGGACTTGTAGTCGGCAGTGTAAAAGGATAAGGAGAAAGTCTTTAGAAAATCGCCCATAGCGCAGTTTTTTGTTCGGGGCGGTACAGATGCGTACAGC
>USLP01000306.1 GCA_900555525.1 uncultured Eubacteriales bacterium | reverse complement strand
AAAAATCGTCGGCAAATGCACCTATGCTTCTTCCGATTCCGAGCTTAACAAACGCTCGCCGGGGACAAAATACAGGCATTACTGCCCTAACACAAAAACCGCGCTCTATAACCGCGAGGAGATAGAACAAGCGAAAAAGCTGTACCTAAGTTACGTTGCGGACGGAAAAACGGCTTGTATTCTATGCGATGATTCGTTAAAACATTATTTTGACGGTTGCAATTTGCTTAATTTAGGAAAAAACGGCAAAGAAATGGCGTCAAGGCTGTATTACTGCTTGCATGAAGGCGAAAAATACGATATACTAATAGGGATAAGGTTTGAAATCGCGGACGAGGTTTGTTTAAGCGTAGAAAACAGATTCCTTAAGGCTTTCGGTTGATTTTTAAAATGAGCGTAAAAATGAAAATTGCGTTCGTCTGTGTAGGAAATACATGTCGCAGCCCTATGGCTATGTTTATTTTGAAAGACGAATTGAAACGCAGAAAAATTAAAGGCGTTGCGGTTACGAGTTACGGGCTGAATCCTACGGAAAAGGAAATCAATCCTTACGCAAAAAGAGAACTTGAAAAGCTGAACGTTAAAATAACGGCTTTCAAACCGAAAAAACTCACTAAGTCTTCCGCGTTAAAACAATCGGCGATTATTGCCGTTACGGAAGACGTGTTTAAAGAACTATCAGTTAATCAAATCAAAAACGCGTACTCGTTCGAACAGCTTTTCGGTTGCGGCTTAGACGACCCTTACGGGAAAGGCGAAGAGGCGTACGCCGATTGCGCTTTAAAGTTGAAAAATTATGCGGCATTGCTTGCCGATATGATAACGGAAATAATTGATGATGAACGTCGGAAAAACGGAGGGATAAAATAATGAAAATTGCGTTTGCAAGCGATCACGCGGGTTTTAACGCGAAAAAAGAACTTATGACCTTTGCCGAGGATTTCGGCTATCAAGTCGTCGATTTCGGTACGTATTCTACCGATTCTTGCGATTATCCCGATTTTGTTTATCCCGCGGCGAAAGCAGTTGCACAGGAAGAATGCGAAAAGGGTATATTCATTTGCAGTACGGGTATAGGCGTTTCTATTTGCGCCAACAAAGTTAAAGGTATCAGATGCGCTCTTTGTACCGATGTTTTTCAAGCCGAAATGACAAGAAGGCACAACAATTCCAACTGTCTTGCAATGGGTGCGAACGTTACGACTTTGGAAATAATGAAAAGAATAACCGCAGTGTTTCTCGAAACGGGTTTCGAAGGCGGCAGACATCTTCGTCGCGTTGAAAAAATGATGGCGATAGAAGATGAACAAAACGGAAAAACCGAATAAAATTCTCGGTTTTTTTATGAAATTTACGACAATTTTATCGCATAAACGCGATTTTATTTAATTTTTTTACAATAATTCGGAGGCAAACAATGAGCAAACTTTACGAAGTAGACCATCCGCTTATAGCGCATAAGCTCAGCATGATGCGTCGCACAGATACCAGCACGAAAGACTTCAGAGACCTTGCGGAGGAAATCTCGCTTCTTATGGCTTATGAAGTCACGAGGGATCTTCCTTTACATGAAATAGATATCGAAACACCTATTTGCAAAACTAAGGGATATGAAATTTCCGGCAGAAGCATCGCGGTAGTTCCTATTTTAAGAGCGGGACTCGGCATGGTGAACGGAATCTTAACGCTTGTTCCCAATGCAAAAGTGGGGCATATAGGTCTTTATCGCGACCCCGAAACGCATCAGCCCGTGGAATATTATTGCAAGCTCCCGGCGGACGCAACCGAGCGTAGAATAATTGTCGTTGACCCGATGCTCGCTACCGGCGGAAGCGCGATTGCTGCCGTTCAATTCATTAAAGACAGAGGTTGCAAGGACATAAAGCTTGTCAACCTGATCGCTGCCCCCGAAGGCGTTGAAGCTTTCCAAAAAGCTCATCCGGACGTTGATATCTACGTCGCTGCGCTTGACGAAAAGCTCAACGAACACGCCTACATAGTCCCCGGTCTCGGTGATGCGGGAGATAGAATTTTCGGCACGAAGTAAGAGCGTAAAGCAAGTTACGTGCGACATAAAAACTTTTAAAAACCCGCATAAAATGCTTTGTTTTGCGTGTTTTTATGAAAATATGAAACAAAGAGGTTGAATGATGGAAAAAGTTAAAACAGCCGTTATTCCCGTTGCGGGATACGGTACGAGGTTTTTGCCTTTCACGAAAGCCGTTCCTAAGCCGATGCTTCCGATACTTAATATTCCCGCAATACAAATTATTGCAAAAGAAGCGATTGACAGCGGAATCGAGGAAATTATTTTCGTCGTCGGACAGAAAAAAGAAATAATCGAAAATCACTTCCGCCCCGCACCAGAACTCGAAAGGGTTTTGGAGAAAGGCGGCAAGGAAGAATTTTTGAAGGCAATCAAGCTTCCCGAGTCGTTTAACGTTCATTTTGTCGAACAAATTCGCCAGCTCGGTTCCGCGGACGCGGTTATGGCTGCAAAGGATTACATTAAGGATAAGCCTTTTGCCGTTATGTTCGGCGACGACGTTATGTATAACGAAGGTCGCCCGGGAATCGGACAACTTGTCGACGTATATGAAAAGACGGGCAAAACAGTTATCGGCGTAAAGCGCGTGCCTATAAAAGACGTGCCTAAGTATGCTTCGGTTGAATATTCTTCGGCGGATGGCAGGGAATTTGAAGTTACCTGCATTACCGAAAAGCCGCCGATAGAGAAAGTCAAAAGCGATCTGGCTCC
>USLP01000305.1 GCA_900555525.1 uncultured Eubacteriales bacterium | reverse complement strand
TTTAGCTATGCAGAAATAAACTTAAAAGAAATTTTTATGCCTGCGCCTATCCTTACAGTGCAGTACATACCCAAAACGCAGGTGAGCGCCGTGAGCATACCCAAAACGCATATTCTTTTTGCATTAAGAGGACTAATTCCGAGATTTTGTTTGATTTTTTCCATAAAAAAACGACCTTTCTTAATATAATAAGACAGCCGCCGCAATAATATATTATAAAATCGCAACGGAATGCGGAATCGGCATCGCAAAACATAAGTTTTTTCGTAAAAGAGGCAACTTCCCGTCCTCTTTTCACACGAGCAGACTTTCCCATGCCCATGCGCCGTTCCTACTTTGCGATATATATTGTATACCCAAAACTTAAGTTTGTCAAGTCTTTTTTGAAAAAATGTATAATTTAACCGTCCCGTTCATATATTTTACTAAAAAAGCCAATCGGGAACGAAGTATGTCCCGTGAGAAAGGAAAGGTCATAACTATGAACGAAACAAATACGGATATTACAAAAAACAAGCTTAAAAAGACTGTATCAAAAAAGCTTGAATGGGATTTCAACGTTCCCGATTACAAAAATGATATTTTGAAAATCTGCGATACCGCCGCAAACGGGTATATCACCGATTACACCGTCTCGGACGGTCTTGTTACCGCAAAGGTTACGATAAAGGCGAATATGCTTTATATTCCTGATGTCCCCGAGGATTACGAACCCAAGCTTTCGTCCCTGGAATCGAGCGAAAACTTTGTGATAAAGGCGGATATACCAAAAAATGCACAGTGGGATTTCTTTGACGTTGATTTTCATATAAAGGATTGCACCGCCTCCGCAATAAATTCACGCAAGGCAGGCATAAGAGCAAACGGTATGCTTACGGTTACGCTTGTGAAAAACAGCGAGATGTGCGCGCATCTTCCCGAAAATGTTACGGCGGAAACAAAGACAAAGAAAATCTGCGCCGTCTATATTCCCACCATGATTACGGAGAAAATCAATTTTTCGCATACGTTTTCCATACCGAGCGGAAAGCCTGATATAAAGGAACTTTTGAGATGTACGGTTTTAATCGGAAATGCCGAGGTTAAAGCAGTTGCAAACAAAGCGGTTTTGAAAGGCGATATGACAATAAAATTACTTTACATATCGAGCCAAAACACCCCCGAATGTTTTGAATTCACCTCACCTTTTACGGAGATAGCCGATGCAAAGGGTTTGGGCGAGGGTATGGAGATGATGTACAGTGCAGTTCCCGTTGATATCACAACCAAAGTGTATTCCGACGGCGACAACTGCCAAAGAAATATCGATGTAAACGGTTACACGCTCTTTAAGCTTACGGCATTTGTAAAAAAAGAACCCGAAATAATCTGCGACGCATTCTGCCCCGGCTATGAGGACGAATGTATAAGAGAAGAAATTTGCTGTACGGATATTTCAAGAGCGGTAAAAGACACGTATACACTCAAAGAAACAATATATGCGTCCGATTCCGAATTTACGGAGATATGCGATATAAGCGCAAAAGTTACCGTAAAGGAAGCCGTTTTGGAAAACAGGAAAATAAATATTTCCTCCGAGGCTCTTTTTACTTATATATATAAGTCGCCTGCGGGAATAAAATGCGAGCAGAAACCGATTGACTTCGATTTTTCGCAGGATATACCCGACGGTAAAGATTATTCCGCCTGCGAGGTTATGTGCGGTGTATGCGGTACTTCGTTTGTGATTTCCTCCAAAAATTCTGCGGAAATACGCTGCAACATGGTTTTCACCACACGTCTTTTTGCAAACGTATGCGAAAATGCCGTCACGGAAGTTAAGGTAAACACCGACAAAAAAACAGCTCCGAAAAAAGCGGCGATAACTGCATATTACCCCTGCGAAAAGGAAGATGTTTTCAGCATTGCGAAAAAATACCGCACAACGGTGGAATCCGTAAAAAAAGAAAACAACTTAACCGAGGATTACGTCCTCCCCGGTACGTTCGTTATAATTGTATAACATCAAAAATATGCGTTTCTTTATTGAAGCGCATATTTTTTTAATTTTTTTAAACTTTTTTTCAAAAAACTATTGACAAATAAAAAATATGTGCTATAATTAAAGCATAGTAAACATATAGGAATTAAGGTTATTAAATTTGGAGGCGAAATTATGGCAGTTATAAAAGATACATCAAATTGGGGATTTGAAACAAAACAGCTTCATATCGGACAGGAATTGCCCGACCCTGCGAGCGATGCGAGAGCAGTACCGATTTATCAGACGACATCATACGTATTCAAAAATTCCGCTCATGCGGCGGCTCGTTTTGACTTGTCGGATGCGGGAAACATCTACGGCAGACTCACGAACTCAACGCAGGACGTTTTTGAAAAGAGAATGGCGGCATTGGAGGGCGGCGTTGCGGCGCTTGCGGTTGCTTCGGGTGCGGCGGCTGTTACCTACACCATACAAAACCTTGCCGAGGGCGGCGGACATATCGTTTCGCAGAAACCCATCTACGGCGGTTCATACAATCTTTTGGCGCATACGCTTCCGATGTACGGAATACACACAACCTTTGTTGATATACATAATCTGAAGGAGGTTGAAGATGCGATAACTCCCGATACGAAAGCGATTTACACCGAAGCCCTGGGCAATCCGAACAGCGACATTCCCGATTTGGAGGCGCTTTCCGAGATTGCTCACAGACACAATATTCCGCTTGTTACGGATTCAACCTTTGCGACGCCGTATCTTTTCCGTCCGATTGAGCACGGAGTTGATATAGT
>USLP01000304.1 GCA_900555525.1 uncultured Eubacteriales bacterium | reverse complement strand
CTCTTTTGCGAGGCTGTGTGCGTTGACGGTACGGGTAAAATCGGCGCTACGGGAAGCCTTGGCGACGTTATGAAGGAATCTACCAAAATTGCCGTAACGCATATACGTACCATAAGCAAATCGCTGGGAATTGATAAAGATTTTTATAAAAATAAGGATATATTTATTCATTTTCCCGACGGAGCAACACCAAAGGACGGTCCCTCGGCAGGTATAACAATTGCACTTGCCGTAACGTCTGCGCTTACAAACCGCAAAATCAGATGTGATGTTGCGATGACGGGCGAAATTTCCATAAGAGGAAATGTGCTTCCGATAGGCGGTCTTAAAGAAAAATCACTTGCCGCTCACCGTGTCGGAATCCGCAATATCATTATCCCTAAAGATAACGAAAAGGATATTGAAGATATTCCCGAAGAAATACGCTCTGATTTTAACTTTATGCCCGTAAGCCGTTTTTCGGAGGTTTTGGAGATTGCGCTTCTTCCCGAAGAAAAGTCTGACCCAAAATCGGAACACCCAATCCTTACGGAAATACACAAATATAATGTAATAGAAAACAAAATATAACAGCTTTTTTGCATCGGAGATTCAAAATCATATCGAGTTTGAGTTTCCGATGCTCTTTTATTAAAAAAAGTATTGCAAAATATAAAAAACTGTGTTATAATATTAAAAAGAGAACTTTATGGGAGGTTAATCTATGAAATCAAAAAGACTAACATCATTCCTTTTGGCGCTTTTCATTTTTGCACTTGTGCCGAAAAGCTATGCCGCGTCAAATTCGGCGGGGAACCTTTTGGCAACCGATATAGGCGCATATATAAACGGCTGTAAAATTCCGTCATACAATGTAAACGGCTATACGGCAATTGTTGCGGAGGATTTGGCGTCCTACGGATTTTCGGTTGTATGGAACGATAAAGCGAGAACGGTTACAATAACGAGAAATGATTCTTCCGAATTTTCTGGAATATCACAGTCGGAGGGTCAAACGGCGCAGGTCGGAAAGAAAATCGGCACAGCGTACTATACGGATATAAGAACCTTTGTGAAAGGTATTACCGTGCTTTCGTATAATATAGGCGGAAAAACGGCGATATTTGCCGATGCACTTTCGCTTTTCGGTACGGTGGAATTTTCGGAAGCGACGCGCAGTTTGAATTGTACAATAGACGGTCTTACATATAAAAAACCGCTCGTTACAATATCCGATTCGGATAATAAAGGCGGAAACAATGCGGGTACAATCGACGTTCCGACACCCCCGGTAACGATTACGGACGGTACTGCGGAATATTATTCAAACGGAGTTGTTCCCGATTATGAGTATGTTACGGGCGTTAAGCGCTCTCGGACGGTAGACAAGACGAATGACTTTGTTTCATATGTCTATGTTGATTATATAAAGGAAAATCCCGATAAATATGCCGAGAAATTGCTGTCTGTCGGATTTAATTATGATAAAACGGTCAGGGGCAAGGGAAATGAAATTATATATTATTATACAAAAGGCAATGATGTTGCCGTTGCGATTTCGGTTGACGCTTCGGTCAGCAATGTAACGATAACCTGCAAAAAATAGAGGGGACAAAAATGAGCGAAGCTAATATAAGACGTGCCGAAAATAAAGATATAGGCGCAATTGAAAAACTGCTTTTTGAAGTTCAGAAGGTACACAGCGATGTGCGCCCCGACTTGTTCAAGGCAGGCGGAAAAAAGTACACAAGAGATGAGCTTTCGGAAATTTTGGCTGACGATAAGCGTCCGATTTTTGTGGCGGAGGAAAACGGCGAGGTCTGCGGTTATGCGTTTTGTATTCATAAACAATTTCTTAACAGCACCTCATTAACCGACATAAAAACACTTTATATTGACGACTTGTGCGTTGATAAAGACGCACGGGGCAGTCATATCGGAACAAAGCTTTATGATTTTGTTATAGATTACGCAAAGAAAAACGGATACTACAACGTAACGTTAAACGTGTGGGCGGATAACAAATCTGCGCTCGACTTTTATGAGCATATCGGTCTTAAAATTCAAAAAATCGGCATGGAAAAAATACTGTAACAAAAAAACCGTTCGGGATTTCTCGGACGGTTTTTGCTTGACAACCGAGTTTTTTTGTGATATGATACAATTATAAAATAAAAAGGGTGATTTTTTGAACAGAATGAGAAAATTCATAAACAACTTTTTTGACAGCCGTCTGGATTTCAGAGTAAGGCTTTTTAACGTTCTTCCGCACTGCCTTCATTTTTATTCACAAAATAATCATATTTGTGTGGTATAATGTAGAAAATTTGAAGAAAAGGGGCGGGAAATATGACCGAAAAAACAGTTTTGATAGCTGAAGATGAACAACGTATCAGACGTATGCTTCACGACTATTTGAGAGGAAGCGGATATAAAATTCTTGAGGCTAACGGCTTTTATTGAGTTGAAATATCAGCATCCGGGAAAATGGCGGTAATAAAGAAAATCAGAATTCCCGGATATAAAATCATTGAGAAAGAAAACTTAATTCCGGAGTTTCATCGACAAAACGGCACTTTCTACGTTTTCGTGAAACAGCGTTTTACTTTTGCAAGACTCGCAACAAATCGGGTTCCGTTACCGGGCATTTTTTTCAGTGAATGCCGGAACCCCGGAGGGCTCCGGCTGGCTTTTTATCACTTAAGGAACGTTTTTCTATTTACACCACGCACATATCAACAATGTGAGAAAAGATATGAAAAGCGCACCGCCGGACATCCAAAACAAAAGCGTTATCCGC
>USLP01000303.1 GCA_900555525.1 uncultured Eubacteriales bacterium | reverse complement strand
GCGTATGATACATATAAAGCCGCGTTTAAGAGTGTTTTCGGCGAAAAAATTCCGATTATTCAAAGCATTATGGGCAATCACGACTATTACGGCTTAAGGACATCGAAAAATTGCAGGCGGCTTTTCACAAAAAAGATCGGTTCTTCGCCGTTTACTCACTATACGGTAAACGGCTTTCACTTTATCGGCGTATCGCCCGATTGCGAAAAAATGTCCGACGGCTACAGAAATATTTTGCCGTACCTCAAAATCGAAATTGAACTTGCAAAAAAAGAATGCGGCGACAGGCCGATTTTTGTCACGACGCATAATTGTGCCGAAAATACGGTGTACGGCAGCGACGATTGGGGAGACAAGGGTCTTTTCGACTTGTTTTCTCAATATCCTAATTTGATAAATTTCGCAGGTCATCTCCACTATTCGCTTCTTGACGAAAGAAGTGTCTGGCAGGGCGCGTTTACCGCCTTCGGAACTCAGTCTACGTCATATGTTGAACTCGAAAAGGGAAAGGTTAACGGCTCCGTGCCGCCGGACGCATATATGTTCCCAATGGGCTATTTGCTTGATTTCGAAGAAGAGAGCATAACCGTAAGGCGTATGAATTTCCGCCTCGGCAAGGAGGAAAAAACGAATATGAGCGTCAAAATACCGTACGCTGTCAAGAAAGCCGATTTTATTTCCGAAAGAAAGCATAACAGCTTACCCGTTATGCCGAACGCCCACGGCCATACGGAATATGATGAAAACGGGAATACATATCTATGCTTTGACAAGGGCGAAAGCGATGATTTTGTTCACAGCTATGCGGTCTTTTACAGCGACGGAACGCGGTACGATTATTTCTCGGATTTTTATAAGGGTATCTCCTCTATGGCTGATAAAGTCAAACTTCCTGTTTACTCTAAGGCTCCGGGAGTGTATAATATAAAAATATATGCGATTGATTCCTACGGGAGCATCAGCGACAGCTATACGTCAATAGACCGCTCTGAGGTGCGCCGAAGGAAGACTTATCGCAGGAAATTGGCACCGGAGATTAAATACTGATGGATATATTTTCTTTTAAAGGTTATATCTTTGACCTTGACGGAACGCTTCTTGACTCCATGGGACTTTGGGATGATATTTACGTTAAGGTTCTCGGCGACTTTAACATCAAAGCACCCTCGGATTATCTCTTTAACGTGAATCATATGAGCCTTTGCGACGGAGCCGCATACACGGTTGAGAGATTTCGGCTTGAAGGCGTCGTGAAAAAAGAAGAGATTGCAGATATGTGGACTCGTTTGTCGAAGAATCAATATGAATCTACCGTGCCGCTTAAAAACGGTGCGGCTGATTTTTTGCACTGCTTGAGCGGTATGGGTAAAACACTCGGCGTGGCAACGGCTCTCTCGAAGGAGCTTTATATGCCATGTCTTGAAAGGCTCGGCATTCTACGCCTTTTTAAGGCTACCACATCAATAGACGAAGTGTCGCGAGGCAAGGAATTTCCCGACATATATTTGAGAGAGTGCGAAAAAATAGGTGCTGTACCGAAAAATACGGTAGTGTTTGAGGACAGCCTGACAGGTATAAAATCCGCTTCCTGCGGCGGCTTTAAAACGGGCGGAGTATACGACGCTTCAGCCGAAAAACAAATGACTGAAATTAAAAATCGAGCCGATTTTTACATAAATACGTTTACGGAGCTTTTAGATGAAAACTGAAACAAAACGCACTGTTGCCGCGAAGCTTATGCTTTTTTCGAGCGCCGTTATATGGGGCAGCTCTTTCTTCATATTAAAAAACACTCTGGATGAATTGCCGGTGTATTTTTTGCTGTGTGTGAGATTTCTTTTCTCGGCAATACTTTTGAGCATTGTATTTTTTAAAAAATGGAAATTGTTTAATTTGAAATACCTTTGGACTGGTGCGATTACCGGAGCGTTTTTGGGCTTTGCGTACATATTCCAAACAATAGGTCTTAAGCACACAACGCCCGGAACCAATGCGTTTTTGACCACGGTTTATTGCGTTATAGTGCCGTTTTTAAGCTGGGCCGTCAGCAAAAAACGGCCCGATGTATATAATTTCATTGCCGCGGCGATTTGTATAACGGGGATAGGCCTTGTCTGCCTTGACGGGAAAATGTCATTTTCATTTCTCGGTGAGGGATTTACGCTGATATGCGGTATATTTTATGCGCTTCAGATTGTGGCGGTTGAAAAATGGTGCAGTGATCTCGACGTTATTCTTCATACGATTATACAGTTCTTTACCGCGTTTTTTATCTGTTTTATTTTCTTTATCTTGAGCGAAAGCTTCCCAAAGCATATATCTACGGGCTCGGTGTTATCGCTTGTATATGTTACCGTATTTGTAACCGCGCTTTGCTTTGTATTTATGAATATGGGTATAAAGCATACAACCGCGTCAAGCTCTTCGCTTATACTTTGCTTGGAGTCGGTATTCGGAATACTTTTTTCAATGATTTTTTATCATGAGAGGCCGACGCTGCAAACAGCCGTCGGTTTCGTGATTATATTTGTCGGCATTGTTCTAAACGAGACTAAGCCGAAATTTGCATTGAAAAAGAATTAAACGGCCATGGACGGCAATAATATCTAAAAATATTACAAAAACAGTTGATATTTTGTGAAAAATATTATAAAATGGAAATGCCAAATAATATAACAGGGGGCATTTTTATGATATGTAAAAATTGTGGAACGGATTTTAACGGGCAGTATTGCCCTAATTGCGGAGCCAAGGCTGAGCCTGCTTCGGCTCCTCAGCAGA
>USLP01000302.1 GCA_900555525.1 uncultured Eubacteriales bacterium | reverse complement strand
CACGCATATTTCTGTCTTTTAACAGCCATGCCGGAAGTCCGCCGAAGTCCCATTCAGCGCATATATAAGGACCCGGTCTTACAATAGCGTAAAGACCGACCTTCTTGGCCGTTTCAATGAATTTTACTATATTGAGTATTCCGTCAAAATCAAATTCGCCGGGCTTTTTCTCGTGCAAATTCCAACAGGTGTACGTTTCCACCGTGTTAAAGCCGGCTGCCTTTAATTTCAGAAGCCTGTCCTCCCAATATTCGGGAACGGTTCTGAAATAGTGTATTGCGCCTGAATAAATTTTCAGCTTTTCGCCGTCCAGATAAAAATCTTTTCCCTTATAAGTCAGCATAATATCCTCCGTTTTCTATGTGAAGTAAAATCAATTTACATAGTTATATTGTGAAATTTCGCACCGATGAGCTCCGACAGATCTTTCGGGGACAGCTCAACCTGAGTGCCGATTTTACCGCCGCTTACGACTATTTTGTCAAGTGCCTCTGCGGCCGAATCTATTACGGTTTTAAACTGCTTTTTCATTCCTATCGGGCTGCAGCCTCCGCGTATATATCCGGTTATTTTGTTGATATCCTTAACGTGTATCATCTCAACCGATTTCTCGCTTACCGATGACGCGGCCTCTTTTAGATTGAGTTCCTCTGCGACGGGGATTACAAAAACATAATGCTCTTTTGATTTACCCTCTGTTACAAGCGTTTTGTATACAAGCGCCGGATCCTGACCTAATTTCTTTGCGACGCCGACTCCGTCAAACGGCTCGTTGTCGTTGTGCTCATAGTAATGAGCCGTATAAGGTATTTTGGCCTTGTCAAGTATTCTCATTACGTTTGTTTTTTGTTCCTTTGCCAAAGCTATGACTTCCTTTTGATGTTTTGTCGGCACAAGTCCGTGTGCTGCATTTGTCTATATATTGTACTAAAAAAACGGGACGATGTAAACATCGCCCCGAAAAAAGTTTGAATTTGTTTATTTATAAAGGTATACTCTCGCTTCATACGGACGTAAAGCGCATATGTCTTTTTTTGCCGGAGCGTCGTGGTAGTTTGAAATAAGTACTTCGCCTTTTGTAAGGTCAAAACCCTTCGGCGCGCGGAATGTTATAGTGTGGTCGGCAAATGAGCACACTATAAGAGCTTTTTGACCGTTAAAGTTGCGCTCATAGCAGTATATTTCGTTGCTTTCGTGGTAATGCTCCTCATAATCGCCGTAAATAATTATCGGATTTTCCTTTCTTACCTTTAAAAGCTTTCTGTAATAGTTGAGAATGGAATCAGGGTCCTTCTCCTGCTGTGCCACGTTTATTTCGGTGTAATTGGGATTTACGCCGAACCACGGCTCTGCCGTAGAGAATCCGCCGTATTCGCTCGAATCCCACTGAACGGGTGTGCGTGCGTTTTCGCGGCTTGTTTTATTTGCGATTTCAAGATATTTTTTGTCGGAGAATCCAAACTTCTTGAACAGCCTTTGATTGTTAAAAGTAACAACGTCCTTGAATTTGTCGATGCTGTCAAGATGGTTGTTGAGCATGCCTATTTCCTGACCCTGATAGATAAACGGCGTACCGCTCTGCATATAGCACATAGTGGCGAGCATTTTGCCGCTTTCGTTGCGGAATTTTTCATTGCCGTAACGGCTTATTATTCTCGGATGGTCGTGATTTTCAAGGTAAAGAGCGTTCCAGGCTCTGCCGTAGAGCTTTTTCTGCCAGCGTGTAAATGCCGACTTCATCTTTTTGAGATTGAACGGCGTCGAAATTGTATCGGTCATAAAGCAGTCTGCCTGCATATGGTCAAAGCTTATCATCATATCAAGCTCTTTGTCCTGACCCTCCGTAAAGCTGAGTGCGTCGTCAGCTCCGGTCATCGGAGATTCGCCGACAACAAAGCAGTCATAATGGTTGAGTACGTCATGGCGGAATTCCGGCACCACTTAATTATGAAGGTTTTCCAAAAAGTGTTTGTACTTCAGTCAATGATCAGGTATGCCATGGAATTCCATCTGAAGATGTTGTTTTACAGGAAGGTGATATTATCAATGTTGATGTATCTACTATTTATCACGGTTATTTTTCAGATTCTTCCAGAATGTTTTGTATTGGTGAAGTTTCAGAAGAAAAGAAAAAGTTAGTCGATGTTACAAAAGAATGTATTGAAATTGGACTTAAACATGTAAAACCTTGGGCTTTGCTTGGTGATATGGGACATGCTATTCATGAACATGCTCTTGAAAATGGATATACTGTTGTAAGAGAAATTGGAGGTCATGGTGTTGGATTGCAGTTCCACGAAGATCCTTTTGTAAGCTATGTCTCAGAGCCAGGAACAGGTATGGTTATGGCTCCTGGAATGATGTTTACAATCGAACCTATGGTAAATATGGGAACTGATGAATTTTATGTTGACGAAGTTGACGAATGGCAAATTTATACAGAAGATGGACAGCCTTCTGCACAATGGGAGGTTCAAGTTCTTGTTACAGAAGATGGTTACGAACTTATTGCGTACTAGATTTTATTGATCTTAACAAGAAAAAGAAAAGCACTTAAAAAACGAAGTGCTTTTCTTTTTTACTATTTTATCATCTTTATATAACTCCAACCACTATAATATGTTTTCCCGGCATCCATCTTATATGCTCTAACTCTTACATAGTATGATTTGTTCTTATGAATATTGATATTCGTGGTAGACTTTTTTTTCCCTTTAATCTTCTTTATAACTGGTTTCTTAAATTGTTTTGATGTTGATATTTGAAGATTATATCCATCTGCCTTCTTA
>USLP01000301.1 GCA_900555525.1 uncultured Eubacteriales bacterium | reverse complement strand
TTAAAAGTCTGCCCAATGCCGCCGCCGCTACATTCGTAAGAGAATGAATTTTTTTCGCTTTCGTTACGACGTCTGTGCTGTCAAAAACGGTTATTCTTATAAATCCGTCGTCAGTAAGCGCTCTTATTACTTTTCCCATTATACCACTCCTTATTTACTCTTTTAATAAAAATTCCGCCGTCTTCGGCGCTTTGAAAAGAATATATATTCCCAAAACGGTCAAAATAAGTTCGGGAAGCATATAAACTCCGTTGTAAACAATGCTGTAAAGCCATGTGTTTGATGTTTCAAAGCCGTCCCAAAGTTTGCCTGCGGAGGCAAAAACATAAACACCGCTCAAAACGTGTGAACAAAATCTCAAAAATACGGCGAGAGCCGAACCCGATATAATGCCCCAAAGTCCTTTTTTTGCGAATATTCCCGCAATTCCGAGAATCGTGAATGCAAAAATATAATCAAGAAAAACGCATGAAGCGAGCAGTCCTGCCGTAAGTCCCCAGCCTAAAAGTCCGTCAACCGCTATTCCGATTGCAAGCTGAATGAGCGAATACACAAATCCGCAAAATAAGCCTCTGCGGACGCCGTACTTAAAGGAAATTACCGTTATCGGAACCATGCTCATAAGCGTTACGCTTCCGCCCCAAGGCATATTCCATACCTTTATGAAGCTTAAAACCGTTGCCATTGCTATAAGTAAGCTGCTTGTTGTGAGAATTTTTGTTTTTGATGATGTTTTCATTTTTTATACCTCTTTTTTTTATTTATTTTTGAAATAAAAACCCGCACGCAGGAAACGTGCGGCAAAGTATAGCACAAAAAATGCATAACAAAAAACCGTATATTCCCTACGTTGGCATTATCCAAATCAGGTCAGGCATGAAAAACTCATGCAATAGGGTCAAAACTTTCGTTTACTCTCAGCCTCTAACCGAATTTCGGTTAGGATAGCTCCCCTTTTTCATATATTATATATTATTTTTTGCTTTTTGTCAATAGCTTTAAAAATTTTTCGTAAAAATTAAAAAAACACAAAAAAAACTTTTTACTTTCACAACTTATTCACAAAAGGGTGTTAGAATTTATTACACAAAAAGGAAAACCAAAGGATTTCATTAAAAAGATATTTTGGCAAAACTGTTTTTTAAGGAGATGTTTTATATGAATGAAAATGAAATTTATGAAGTAATCCCTGTAAGTGAAAACACTAAAAAGAAAAAATTCAAATTTTCTCTGAAAAGAGCAGGCAGCTTTCTTTTGGCGGCGGTTATCGGTGCAGGCATAACCTTGGGTGCGGCAGGCGCTTACGTTCCGAAGCTTGTTAAGCAGGAGGTAGCGAAAACCGTATCTTCAAACAATACGGTGCAAAAAGCGGCAAACCCGTCAATGACAGCGGAGCAGGCGGCAACCCCAACGGCAAACAGCGGTAAAAAATTATTAAGCGTTGTTGAAATTGCGCAGAAAGTCGGCCCTACCGTTGTAGGCGTAAATACAAAAACAAAGCAAATGTCGATTTTCGGAAGAATGCAGGAATCCGAAGGAAGCGGTTCGGGAATTATCCTAACCTCCGACGGCTACATTGTTACGAATAATCATGTTATAGACGGCGCTGACGAAATAACGGTAGTTTTAAGCGACGGCAAAAGCTACAAGGCAACCCTTACGGGCGCAGATTCGAGAACAGACCTTGCGGTTTTGAAAGTTGACGGAAACAATCTTCCGTATGCAACGCTCGGCAATTCAAGCGAACTTCAGGTAGGCGAGCTTGCGGTTGCTATAGGTAACCCCTTGGGCGAGGAGCTTGCCGGTACGGTTACGGGCGGCTATATAAGCGCACTTAACCGTTCGATAATGGTTGACGATAAAAAATTCAACCTTATTCAGACAGACGCGGCGATTAACCCCGGTAACTCGGGCGGTGCGCTCGTTAATAATTACGGCGAGGTTATAGGTATAAACTCTGTTAAGATGTCCTCCGAGGGCGTTGAGGGTATAGGCTTTGCAATTCCTATCGATGAAGCAAAACCGATTATAGAAGACTTAAAAACCTCGGGCTACGTTACCGGCAGACCTGTTATAGGTATTGCGGGCAGAGATGTAACGGAGCAGGACAGCAAATACTATAATATCCCCGTAGGAATCTATGTATACCAGGTTTCCAAGTATTCTGCGGCTGAACAGGCGGGAATACAGGCAGGAGACGTTATCCCGAAGTTTACCGGCGAGGACGTAAAAACTTCCGACGAGTTAAACGATAAAAAAGAAAAGTTCAAGGTCGGTGATACGGTTACTCTCACAATCGTAAGGAACGGTGAGACGAAATCGGTCGACGTAAAGCTTACGGAAGAGAAGCCTGCGTCATCGCTTGAATAAATTTAATTTTCTCCTTTAATAAGGCAAAAAAGTGGGTTTATACCTGCTTTTTTGCTTTTTATGAGAAAAAATTTTAAAAACGCTTGAAATAAAAATAAAGTTATGGTACAATAATATTTGCGAGGTGGTAAATTTTGCTTAAATTTGAAGATTTGAAAAATAACGAAGATATTAACACATATATAAAAAAGGCTGACGAATCGCTTATCGCACTCGGCTTTACGGAACATTCGTTTGCGCACGTAACAAAAACGGGCGAAACGGCGAAATATATTTTGGAAACGCTCGGCTACAGCGAGCATGACGTTGAGCTTGTGCAGATTGCGGCTTATCTTCACGATATAGGAAACCTTGTGAACCGCGTCAACCATTCGCTCACGGGCGCCGTTATGGCTTTTCGCCTTTTGGATAAGCTCGGTAT
>USLP01000300.1 GCA_900555525.1 uncultured Eubacteriales bacterium | reverse complement strand
CCGAAATTTCGGGTTCATCGCATACATCGGCATAAAACAGCCTTAAAGCCATGTCGTATTTGCGTTTTCCCGAAACACCGTATTTTACGCACATACCGCCGAGCTTTTCAAAATCAACGTCATACAGCCACGAAACGTCATAGCCGTCCTGCGCATTATCGTTAATTGCGATAACGACAGCTTTTTTTCGGGTATCGTTCGCCATGGTTGATATAACCTGATTAAACCCTGCGGGGTTTTTCGATAAATTCAAAATTACAGTTTTATCGCCGAATTTAAATTCCTCCATGCGTGCAATCTGCGGTTTGTAATTAAGAAGAGCGGTACACGATTCATCATTTTGTATGCCCATTGTTTTCACCGCCGCAACAGCCGCAAGAACATTATAAATATTATAAAATCCGTATGTATTGGATTTTATTCTTATCATTTCATTTAATGTAAACTCAATTTTGCCCGTGCAGTCAACCTCGCTTGCACGAAAATCGGGATTGCCTCTTTCAAAACCGCAGTTTTGGCATTTGTAATTCCCAAGCTGACTGTAATGATAATATTCGTACGTGAGCTCCGTGCCGCATTTCTGACAGAATCTGCCCTCTTTTGTTTCGTTGAGCGGAGGAAGAACGCTTTCGCAGATACCGTACGTAATAACCTTATTTTCACATTCGTCTGCAAGATATTTGCAAAGAGGGTCGTCCGCATTTACGATTAATACGGCGTCCTTTGCCATATCAAGCGCTTTTTTCACGTGCTCCATGGTAATATCAATCTCGCCGTAGCGGTCAAGCTGGTCTCTGAAAAGGTTTGTAAGAACGATATAGCTTGGAGTCAAATGCTTGAAAACGATTTTTGCGCTCGCCTCGTCTATTTCTATAACGCCGTATGCGCAGTTGATTTTACCGCCGAGCGTTGCGGCGGAAGCAAATGCCGTAACGACACCGTAAAGCATATTTGCGCCCACATTGTTGCAGACGGTTTTTTCGCCGCTTGAACGGATAAGCAGGTCAATCATATTGTTTGTTGTCGTTTTGCCGTTTGTTCCGAGTGTGCAGATTATACCTTTTTCGGGTTCTTTGGAAAGGCGCTTTAATATATCGGGGCAGATTTTAAGAGCAATCTGTCCCGGAGCGGAAGAACCTTTTTTGCCGACGGCTTTGCCGACAAAAATGAGTAGCTTGCACACTATTATACTTAAAATAAATCTAAAACCGCTCATATAAGCCTAAACCTCCATTATGATAGGCAAAATCATGGGTGTACGCTTTGTTTCTTTGTTGAAATACAGATTAAGCGCCGATTTTATCTCGCTTTTTAAGGTTGACCAATCGGAAATATTGCGAGCCAGAAGTCCGTCAAGCACATCCTTTGAAATCTGCTTTGTTTCCTCCATAAGCTTTTCGCTTTCTCTCATGTAGACAAAACCTCTCGATATAACGTCGGGTCCCGCTATAACCTGATTCGTTTCCGCAGATATGGAAACAACCACGACAATAAGACCGTCCTGCGACAGATGGCGTCTGTCCCGAAGAACGATATTTCCGACATCGCCGACGGAAAGTCCGTCAACAAATACCTTGCCCGATGCGACGCTTCCCGCTGTTTTCGCTTTTCCATTCTCAATTTCAAGAACATTTCCGTTTTGTAATACGAAAACGTTCTTTTCGTCCATTCCGACGTCCATAGCAAGCTTTCTGTGATTTAAAAGGTGCTTGTATTCGCCGTGAACGGGCATGAAATATTTGGGTCGGCATATACCGAGTATGAGTTTAAGCTCTTCGCTGCATGCATGACCCGAAACGTGAACGTCCGCAACGTTGTCATGAAGCACAAGAGCGCCTCTTTTTAAAAGCTCGTTTACAACGGTTGAAACAAGCTTTTCGTTTCCGGGAATGGGGTTAGCGCTCAAAACAACAAGGTCTCTGTTTGTGATTTCAACTTTCTTATGACCCGAAAAAGCCATTCTCGAAAGACCGCTCATAGGTTCTCCCTGTGAGCCTGTCGTTACAATCGTTATGTTTTCGTCATTGTATTTTTTGATATCGTCAAGGCTTATGATAGTACCTTGAGGTACGTTCATATACCCCAATTCCATAGCTACATGGACAATGTTTTCCATGCTTCTTCCCGAAACGGCAACCTTACGGTTATACCGTACGGACGCGTCTATAATCTGCTGTACTCTGTGAACGTTTGAAGCAAAGGTAGCGATTATAATTCTGTTTTTCGGGTAGCTTAAAAATATGTTGTTTAGAGCCTTTCCGACTGTTCTTTCGCTTTGCGTATAGCCGGGGCGCTCCGCATTTGTGGAATCCGACATCAAAAGGAGTATTCCTTTTTTGCCAAGCTCGCCGAAGCGTGCCAAATCAATCATTCCGTCCGAAACGGGCGTTGTATCGATTTTGAAGTCGCCCGTATGAAGTATGATTCCCTCGGGAGTGTGAACGGCAATAGCCGCCGCATCCGCAATGGAGTGATTTGTATGAATAAATTCAACCGTCATAGGACCGAATTTAAACGTGTCGCCAGCCGAAACCTGATTCAGCGCAACCTGCGTTAAAAGTCCGTGCTCCTTAAGTTTGAATCTTACAATACCGAGCGTAAGCCTTGTTCCGTATATGGGAATGTTAAGCTCTTTCATAAGATAGGGGATAGCCCCGATATGATCCTCGTGTCCGTGAGTGAGGACGAGAGCCTTAACCTTATTTTTGATTTTTAAAACGTACGAAAAATCAGGTATAACAAGGTCAACGCCGAGCATATCGTCATCCGGAAATGCAAGACCGCAGTCGATTATAACTGCCGTATCCCC
>USLP01000299.1 GCA_900555525.1 uncultured Eubacteriales bacterium | reverse complement strand
CATTCCGGGCGGTTTTAGATTTTTCGGACTTTTCGGACGCGGCGAAGAATATGTAATAACATTTTCGCAAATAAAAAAAATCGGAGACGATATAATTTTGGTTGAATACTGAAAAAAGTTCTTTTTTCTATTGACAGACGATAACAAATGTGTTATCATAGTCTTGGAAGAAGGTGCAGACATTGTACGAGGTAGAGTTTTATTATGATAAACACGGAAAGTCGGAAATAGTCCAATATCTTGACCTATTAAAAGAAAAATCAAAGACAAGTAAAACTGATAGGATAAACAGAGAAAAAATTCTTACATATATCGGCGCACTTGCAAAGTACGGAACGAGAATAGGAAAACCTTATGTAAAGCATATCGACGGAGAAATATGGGAATTAAGACCGCTCGGCAACCGTATATTTTTCTTTTATTATAAAGATAATAAATTTGTACTTTTGCACCATTTTATCAAAAAAACACAGAAAACTCCGCCGAAAGAAATCGAAAAAGCGAAGAATAATCTCAAAGATTTTATTGAAAGGAATGATAAAGCATGAAACAAGTACGGACATTTTCAGAATATATGAATGACGAAGCGAGAGTATCTCCTGCCGAAAAAGAAAAAATAAATTTTGAAATCGAGCTTATCGGAAAGATGATAGAGGCACGGGAAGAAAAAGGCTTGTCGCAAAGAGAGCTTGCCGAAATTAGCGGTGTGAAACAGCCAGCTATTGCACGCTTGGAAAGTATGAAAACAACACCGCAGATTGATACGCTGTTTAAGATATTAAATCCCTTGGGCTACACAATATCGATTGTTCCTTTAAATTCAAAAAAATCGGAGACGATATAATTTTGGTGGAATACTGAAAAAAGCGGATTTTTCCGCTTTTTTTAGTATAGGGAGAATGAATAGGGGCGAAAATTAAATGTGTAATTTTTGTGAATACGGTTGACAATTTGAAAAATATGGTTTATAATGTTAGGAAGCTAACAAAAGAGGGTGAAATAATGCACGAAAAAAAGTACGTAATGCATGAAGTTAGGATGATTACAAATCTTATAAAAAGAAATATCAATCCTGTTGACAAAAAATTGACAGGAATGCAGGGCTTTATACTCGGATATATAAACCAAAACGCACATGAGGTTTTTCAGCGTGATATAGAGCAAAAGTTTAATATACGCCGTTCTACGGCAACGGGGATACTTAATAATTTGGAAAAAAACGGTTATATAGTAAGAAAAACCTCGCTGAATGACGCGCGTCTTAAAACGCTTATTCCGACAGAAAAAGCAAAGCTTTGTCAAAACCACGTTGAAAAGGATATAGAACGTATTGAAAAGCTTATCACGCACGATATTTCTAAGGAAGAGCTTGCTTCATTTTTCAAAGTAACCGATAAAATTAAACACAATTTGGAAAGGAATGATGCAAAATGATGAAAGAACTAAAAAGCTGTATCGGAAAATACAAGCTTCCCTCCGTTTTGACGTCTCTGTTTGTGGCGCTTGAGGTTGTTATGGAGGTTCTGATTCCGTTTTTTATGTCTAATATTATAGATAAAGGAATAAACAAAAACGACCTTGGATATATAGTAAAATTCGGCGGAGTACTTGTTATTTTTACGCTTATGTCGCTTGCGTTCGGTGCGCTTTCGGGAAAAAATGCCGCCGTTGCATCGGTAGGCTTTGCAAAAAATCTCAGAAAGAAAATGTTTGACAACGTGCAGGATTTTTCTTTTACCGAAATTGACAAATATTCGCCGTCGGGAATTGTTACAAGGCTCACAACAGACGTAACAAATATGCAAAACGCTTATCAGATGATAATAAGAATAGCGGTCAGATGCCCGTTTATGCTTATTTTCTCGCTTTTTATGGCGCTTAGGATAAACGCGAGGCTTTCGTCCGTATTTCTTGGAACGCTGCCGATTTTGGGTATCGGTCTTTATATTATAATCCACCGGGCGCATCCCGCGTTTGAATGGGTTTTCAAAACATATGATAAGTTAAACGGTGTTGTTTCGGAGAATCTGCGCGGAATAAGAGTTGTAAAGTCATTTGTCAGCGAAGAACACGAAAAAGAGAAATTCAACAGTATTTCCGATATGATATACAAAAAGTTCTCGTTTGCGGAAAAAGTGCTCGCCTTTAACGCGCCGCTTATGCAGTTTTCCATGTATACATGTATGCTTGTCATTTCGTGGTTCGGTGCGCAGATTATCGTAAATACGCATGAAACCGCAATGACAACGGGACAGCTTACAAGCCTGTTTTCATATATAATGCAGATACTTATGAGCCTTATGATGCTGTCTATGGTTTTCGTTATGATTATACTGTCGAGAGCGTCTGCCGAAAGAATAACGGAAATAATCACGCAGAAAAGCTCCGTAACCGACTGTGAAAATCCCGTAAAGGGCATGAAGGACGGCTCAATTGTATTTGATAATGTTAGCTTTTCGTATAAGAAAAACGGAAAAACGTGCCTTAAAAATATTAATCTTAACATAAAATCCGGTATGAGCGTCGGGATAATAGGTACAACGGGAAGCGGAAAATCCTCGCTTGTTTCCTTGATTCCCCGTCTTTACGATGTAAACGAGGGTTCCGTTTCGGTGGGCGGTACGGACGTAAGAAAATATGATATTGAATATTTAAGAAATAATGTGGCAATGGTTTTGCAGAAAAACGTACTTTTTTCGGGTACGGTAAGAGATAACTTAAAATGGGGCGACAAAAACGCAACGGACGAGGAAATATGGGACGCTTGCAAGCTGGCGCAGGCTTACGATTTTGTCAATGAATTTCCCGATAAGCTCG
>USLP01000298.1 GCA_900555525.1 uncultured Eubacteriales bacterium | reverse complement strand
CGTAGCTTCTTTCTCCTCTGCCCGTCTGTTCGATTACATAAGGTACCAAACTCATTTTAAAACCACCTTTTTATTCTTCAGTTTTTTTCTTAGATGCCGTCTTTTTTTCGGTTTTTTCTTTAGTATCAGCCGCTTTTTTGGTTGTTGTTTTCTTTGCTGTTGATTTTGCTGTATCGGTTGATTTCGCCGTTGTTTTTTTAGCGGCAGGCTTTTTAGCAGCTGTTTTCTTCGGTTTTTCTTCCTTTTCAGCTTTCTCTGCTTTTTCTTTTGTTTCCTTTTCAAGCTCAGCCTTTGCTTCTTCTTCGGAAATTTCCTGTGCTACGGCATTATCGCGAAGGAATTCAATTGCTTTTCTTACGAGAAGGTCTTTTTCAATGTTTTCACGTCTTACAAGCTCTAAAATCTTATCCTTTTCCATGCCGTATTCAGCCGAAATATCGTCAATTTCTTTATCAAATTCCTCATCGCTTACGCTTAAGTTTTCAGCTTTTGCAACAGCGTTCAATATAAGCAAGGATTTAACCTGTTTTTCCGCATTGCCTCTGAACTGCTCCAAGTATGTTTTTTCATCCATACCCGTATACTTTAAGTACATTTCACGGTTTATACCCTGCTGCATAAGACCGTTTTCCATATCTCTTGCGAGCATGTTGATTCTGTCTTGAATCATAGGTTCGGGGATATCGATTTCAACGCCTTCTTCGATTTTATCCAAAACTGCATTTTCAAATTCGGTTTCACTGCGTTTATCGAGATTTTCCTGCATTTTTTTAGCCATGTCGGCTTTATATTCTTCCAAAGTGTCAAACTCGGAAATGTCTTTAGCAAACTCGTCATCAAGCTCGGGAAGCTCTTTAAAGGTAACTTTATTGATTTTAACCTTAAATTCAGCGTCTTTGCCTTTAAGCTCTTCCGCATGATAATCTTCGGGGAATGTAACCTTAACCGTTACGTCATCATTTGTGCCATGTCCGATAAGCTGTTCTTCAAAGCCGGGAATAAACTGACCCGAACCGATTGTCAAATCAAAAGCTTTTCCTTCTCCGCCGGGGAATGCCTTACCGTCAATAAAGCCTTCAAAATCAATATTGGCAATATCGCCGTTTTCGATACCTCTGTCCTCAACGGGAACAAGTCTTGAGTTTCTGTCTCTTAAGCTTTCAAGCTGTGCATTTACATCTTCGTCCTTTACAGTATAGACAACTTTTTTTGCCGTTATACCCTTGTAATCGGTTACTGTAACAACAGGTCTTATATAAACCTTTGCGGTAAATGTAAATCCATTATCTTTTGATATATCGTCAACACTGATTTCGGGCTGAGATACAACGTCAAGATTAGCCTCCGAAACAGCGTTCTCATAAGCTGACGGCAAAAGTTCGTTTACGGCATCTTCAAAGAAAATCCCCTCTCCGTACATTCTTTCTATAATGCTTCTGGGTGCCTTTCCTTTTCTGAAGCCCGGTATAGCAATACTTTTAACATTTTTCAAATATGCTTTCTGTAATGCTTCCGCAAATTTATCCTTATCAACCGATACGGAAAACTCAACGCGGTTTTTACCTAAATCTTTTACTTCAATACTCATTCTAAAATCCTCCAAAATTTACATTTTAACATCATCTTATTATATCACAAAAATAAAAAAATTCAAGAGTTTTTTGAAAAAAATACAAAAAAATTAAAAAAAAGTTAAACATCCTAAAAAAACAGTGTGAAAAAACGTCTTTTTTGTACAATTAATGTTGACATTTATATAGTTATATGATAAAATATTTGTTTATGAGGAAGGATTTGATAAAATGAACAGCGCTTTTTATGAAATTTTGGGAATTTCAAAGGAAGTTTACGACATAGTTACACGGTGTGAAGAAAAATGCGCACCGTATTTCAAAAAAGTTGAAGACGTTTCAAAATATAACCAGTCAAGAGTTTTAAAGGCATTTTCGGAATGCAGAATTTCCGATACGCATTTCAATTTCTCGACCGGCTACGGCTATGACGACCACGGACGTGATACGCTTGACAAGCTTTACGCAAATATATTCGGCTGTGAGGACGCTCTTGTAAGGCACAACATAATTTCGGGCACTCATGCTCTCACAACGGCATTTTTCGGAGTATTAAGACCGAACGATGTTTTGCTTTCCGTTACGGGTAAGCCGTATGACACATTAAGCGATGTAATAGGAAATTCGGGCGAGGACGGAAACGGTTCTTTAAAGGATTTCGGTATAAAATATGACCAAGTTGATTTAAGGGACGGAAAAATCGACAAGGAAGAAATAAAAAAACATTTAACAAATGACGTTAAAGCCGTACTTATTCAACGCTCGAAGGGCTATGAAAACAGAGTTTCGTTTTCGGCGGAGTATATCGGTGAAATTACAAAATTTGTTAAATCGGTAAAAAAAGACGTTATAGTTATAGTGGACAACTGCTACGGTGAATTTGTAAACAAATGCGAGCCTACAGCTTTGGGCGCTGACCTTGCCTGCGGTTCGCTTATTAAAAATCCGGGCGGCGGTCTCGCTCTTACGGGCGGATATATCTGCGGAAAAAAAGAATATGTGGAAAAATGCGCAATGAGACTTACCTCCCCCGGTTTAGGCAAGGAAGTGGGCGCATCATTGGGACTTACACGAGGTATGATTCAAGGCTTATACTTTGCGCCTTTTGTTGTTGAGCAGGCAGTTAAAACCGCAATTCTGTGTGCAGAAATTTTTGAAACGCTCGGATACGAGGTTAATCCGAAGCCTTTCGATGAAAGAAACTGCATTATAGAAGCTGTTAATTTTAATGAGAAGGACGCACTTATCGC
>USLP01000297.1 GCA_900555525.1 uncultured Eubacteriales bacterium | reverse complement strand
CAACCGTTATTGTTCTGTATTTTCAGCGTACCGCCGTGTGCCTTAACAATTTTTCTTGTCATAGAAAGGCCTAAACCGTGTTTGCCCTGCAATATTTCATCAGAATTTTGAATAACAGCATTATCAAATCCGCTGCCGTCGTCTTTAATTTCTATAAAAACATTTTTGTCCTTTACATATTCGGAAATGCTTATTGCACAACCGTCTTTGTTATGAACAATGCTGTTATTTATGATGTTGAAAAATGCTCTGCCGAGTAAATTTTCATCACCCAAAACGATAGCATTTTCCGCACCCAGTTCAACATCTATCAAATATTTATCGCCGATATTGTTATATATGTCGCAGACAATTTCACGAATTAACGGGCATACGGATATTTGATGTTTCTTTGAGGGCTGCATATCATATTCCAAAGATGAAATCAAATTCAAATCCTCTATCAGTTTTTTTATTTTTATGCTCTGTTTTTTTGCCGCCGTTGCTTTCTTTCTGCTGTTTTCCGTGAGCTCAGGTGAATTTTCAAGTTCTTCGGCATTGCCCATTATGATTGCAAGCGGAGTCCGTATATCGTGTGAAATGCCTGCAATCCAATTTATGCGTGCTTTATCTCTTTCGGAAAGTATCGCATTTTTACGAAGCATTGATTTTGAGGTTTCGTTAATGTTTCGCCGAACATCACGAAATATTCCTTTTTCGGGCAAATTTACAGTTTTCTCACTTCGCAAATCGTTTATTGCGGAAGTTACTGTTTTTAAGTTGCCGTAAAGTTTTCTCCCGAAAATTAAGCTCAATAAAAGCGCTATTGCAAGATTTATTAAAAGTATTATAACAATTCTTTCGGGCAATGTGTCAAACCATTTCATTGAATATATAAGCTCATATTTTCCGACCGCATTTTTAGGTATACCGAGAATTAAAAGTCCGCAGTTTTCAGTGCGGACAAAAACAGGGTAATCGCACAAAAACCAATGCGTGAGTTTTGCAATGTCTCGTATAGAATAATGCGTTGGAATATCATCAGGCTTATTTTGAGACCAGACAATGTTTCCGTCGTCGTTTAAGAGAATGCACCAGTATTCACTCGGAATATTTGTGTTTGCAAGAGTATATCCCGTGTCTGTTTTTTCTAAATTTAGCGAAATATCTTCCAAAACAGATGTTGGCGAATGCTTCGGAGTTATTATACCTGTGTCAGTAATCAGTATTCCAATACCCAAAGCGTTCATAACAAGGAGCATTGTCGCAATTATAGCCGACACAAATGAAAAGCTTAAAAATATTTTTATTGTAGTTTTATTCATTTTCAGACACCCACTTATAACCAAGTCCTTTTACCGTAACAATATGACGGGGAGCAGACGGACTTTTCTCAATTTTTTCACGCAGCCTGCGAATGTGTACCATTAGCGTGTTTTCGTGTCCGTAGTAGTCCTCGCCCCACGCCGTAAGACACAGGGCATCATTTGTAACGATTTTGTTTTTGTTTTCCCATAATTTTTTAATGATAATAAATTCTTTCGGTGTCAGCGGAATTTCTTTTTCGTTATGTATTACGGCAGCTTTTTCAAAGTCAATGTATTTATCATCAACATAAAACCCTGTTTCTTTATGCACGATTGTATATGTTCGGCGAAGCAATGCCTTTACTCGCAAGATTAGTTCAGAGAGCAAAAAGGGTTTTACAATATAATCGTCTGCACCTAAATCAAATCCGCGTACTTTATCATCAGCCTCACCCCTTGCTGTCAAAAATATTACGGGAGCATTTGAGCTTTCACGCAAAGTTTTATATAACATAAATCCGTTCCCGTCGGGTAAATTAACGTCAAGTAAAAAGAGTGCCACAGGTTGGGATTTAGCAAAAGACACAGCTTGTGCGCAAGTTGCCGCAGTATGAACATTCCAAAAACCAGCGTCAAACAGTGCATTTTGCACCATTTGCAAAAGTTCCGGCTCGTCATCAACAACAAGTATTTTTTTATTCAATATTTCTTTCATAATAAATCACCATAATAATTATACCACTTATCCGGCAATTATTAAATACTTTAACGCTACATTTTCGCTACAAATGCAAAATTTAAGGTTGCGTTAAGGTTGATTTAAGTTTGGCGAAAGGTACGCGTGTTATTATCAAAATATCTTAAAAGAAATGAGGTCAAACAATATGAAAGAAATTGTAAAAACAACTAATCTGACTAAAAGATACGGTGATATATGCTGTGTAAATAATCTTGATATGTCAGTGAAAGAGGGAAAAATTTATGGATTTTTAGGGCCTAACGGAGCGGGCAAATCCACAACTCTTAAAATGCTTTTAGGACTTGTTCACCCGACGGCGGGGGAAATAGATATGTTCGGTCAGAGATTTACTGAAAAAAACCGGATTTTAACTTTGAAGAATATAGGCTCCTTAATAGAATCACCGTCGTATTACGGACATCTTACGGCAAAGGAAAACTTAAAAATATATACGACTATTCTCGATTTGCCGGATAGCAGTATCAAGAGCCTGTTTCTTGTCGTTATTGGGAGTCTGATCGGCTGTTTTTTTCTTTTCCATCGTCTCAGTTCCTTCCTCTTTTGTGTATAGACTTACTATAACACATTGTTTGAGAAAAATCAAACGTTTGTTTTATTTCTTTTTCCCTCTGACAGCGCGGACAACGCCGCGCAAATCTTTCCGCAGAACAATATCCGTATATCCGTATTCCTGAAGAATCATAGATACGGCCATATGCTGTCCAAGGCCAAATTCAAAGCAGAGGTATCCGCCGTCTGCCAGCAGATGGGTAAAGTTTTCAGCGACAGCGCGGTAAAATGCCAGACCGTCCT
>USLP01000296.1 GCA_900555525.1 uncultured Eubacteriales bacterium | reverse complement strand
AAGAAAACGTTCGTGTTGAAATTTGCGCAAAATGCCATCCTTTTTATACAGGAAAGCAGAAGCTTGTTGATACGGGCGGACGTGTTGAAAAATTCAAAAAGAAATTTGGTATGTAATATCAAATTACCGCAGACAGCAAATACGCTTGTCTGCGGTTTTTTTATAAGAAATGAAAATATGAGTTGTACATTTTCCGTAAAGGTTGATTTTATACTGTAAGAGCGCGCCTTTCGCGGTCGCCCTAAAAGGGCATCGTACAAACCAAAAAACGAGCGCCGCTAAGGTCCGCCCTCAAAAAATTTGTCAAGTTTTTTAGAGATTTTTCTGTCTTTTTGGGAAATATTCATACAGACAGCATTTTATCATTCCGTTATAGAGCTTACGCTTTTTTGCGGCGGTAATTGCAAAAAGGTTTTCGAAATTTTCCGACGGTGTGAGTGCGAAAAGTCCCCAATTGTCAAGACTGCGGTAGACATCGCCCATTACCGTATATATTCTTTCGCAGGCTTTTTGCTCCAAAAGTCTTTCGCCGTAAGGCGGATTGCAGATGATTGTACCGCCCGAAATATCGCACTTAAATTCGGATACGGGCAGGTGAGTTGCCGTTATCATATCGGAAACACCCGCATTTTTTGCATTTTCCCTTGTTAGACTTATAGCCGCTTTATCAATATCGGAGGCGAGTATGGTAAGCCTTGCGTCTTCTCTTATATTTTCTTTTGCCTCCAAAAAGGCGTTATACCAGCATTTTTTATCGATTTCTTTGAACTCCATAGCCGAAAAACGGCGGTTAAGCCCCGGCGCAATGTTTTTTGCAATCATTGCACACTCAATCGGGAATGTTCCCGAACCGCAAAAAGGGTCAGCCATAACCGTGTTGTAGTTAAAGCGACTCAAAATTGCGATTGCCGCAGCTAAGGTCTCTTTTATCGGAGCGGCATTATGCTTTATGCGGTAGCCCCTTTTGTGGAGCGGCTCACCCGTTGTGTCGAGCATTATCGTAACAACGTCTTTTATAATCGAAAATTCGATGCGCCTTGTTTCGCCTGTTTCTGGCAGGGTATTAACACCGAAAAGCTCCGTCATGGCGGTAACAATACTTTTCTTTATGACAGACTGGCAGGCAGGCACGCTGTGAAGCTTTGACTTTATGGAAAAGCCCGTAACGGGAAACGCACAGTTTTTATTAAGCCACCTTTTCCAGTCGGCATTTTTTGTATTTTCAAAAAGCTCGTCAAAAGTTTCCGCCTTAAACTCCGCTATTTTTATAAGAACTCTTTCGCCCGTTCTCAAATTTATGTTGCTTTCGCATACAGCGTCATAATCGCCCAAAAAGGTTACTCTGCCGTCAGCCGTTTTTGTAACGTCATAGCCGAGCCTGCGTATTTCGTTCGCCGTAACGGCTTCAACTCCGAAAAGGGTGGGTACTATTATTTCAAATGCGTTCATTTTGTATCTCCGTATCGTATCTTTTTATTTATTTTACCACATAACATTTCCAAAGGCAAGCCAAAATGTAAATTATTTGCAAATTTTTTTAATTTTTTTATAAATTGCTTGCAGTATTGTTAATTATGTGTTATAATAGTAAAGTATAGTTTCTAATATACGGAAAAGAGGTATACAGAATATGTTTGCAAATTTGGTCGAAAAAATCATCGGCTCATATTCGAGCCGTGAAATAAAACGTATTATGCCTATCGTGAACAAGGTTTTGTCCTACGATGAGGAATATTCCAAGCTTTCCGACAGCGAGCTTAAAGCTAAAACACCGCAGTTTATCGAGCGGCTCGAAAAAGGAGAAACGCTTGACGATATACTGCCCGAAGCGTTTGCCGCCTGCCGTGAGGCTTCATGGCGAGTTTTGGGTTTGAAGCATTATCCCGTTCAGATTATCGGCGGTATCGTGCTTCATCAGGGAAGAATTGCCGAAATGCGCACAGGTGAAGGTAAAACGCTTGTCGCGACGCTTCCCGCATATCTTAACGCACTTTCCAAAAAAGGCGTTCATATCGTTACCGTAAACGATTATCTTGCAAAAAGAGACAGCGAGTGGATGGGCAAAGTCCACCGTTTCTTAGGCCTCACGGTCGGCTTGATCGTCCACGACCTCACGAGCGAGGAGCGCCGCAAGGCCTACGCCGCAGACATCACCTACGGCACGAATAACGAAATGGGCTTTGACTACCTGCGCGATAACATGGCCATCTACGCAAGCGAGCTCGTCCAGCGCGGACATGCCTTCGCCATCGTCGACGAGGTCGACTCCATTTTGATCGATGAGGCGCGCACGCCGCTCATCATCTCCGGCATGGGCGAAAAGTCCACGGAGATGTATTCCCGCACGGAAAACCTTGTACGCGGCTTCCGCAAGAAGGTCATCGCCGAGAGCGACGACAAGGAGGAAGAGGACGTCAACATCGACGCGGATTACATCGTCGACGAAAAGGCCAAGACCGCGACGCTCACCGCCCGCGGCATCGCCAAGGCGGAGATCAAGGTGTCGCTCGAAATCAAGGACAGCCCCAAAACGGCCCTCGATGCGACGGTCGTGTTTCTCTATCATTTCCAATAGCGCCAAACGGATCGTAAATTAAACAGGGGCTGTTTACACAGTCCCTGTTTTTGTTGCGGCGATTTTCGATTGCAGGCGAAAGGCTTCAAGCACGACATAAGCCGAAACCGATTTTTCGTGCATCGTAATAAAAAACCCGGATGGGTAGTCCTGACGGACGTCCCATTCGGGTTTTGTTTAGGATGTGCGGGAATATCCGCTTACAAATCCAAAAGGCTACATTTTTTTGCCCACATTGGTCTTCTTCGCAACCTTCGGAGCCGCAGCCT
>USLP01000295.1 GCA_900555525.1 uncultured Eubacteriales bacterium | reverse complement strand
AAAGGGCAGAAACCTGCTTACGGGACTGCCGAAGATTTTCTCCGTAACATCTACGGAAATATACGAAGCGCTTATAGATACGGCGGAACTTATCGTTGACGCCGTTCATCAGACGCTTGAAAAAACACCTCCCGAGCTTGTCGGAGATATTGCCTCCGAGGGAATTATTATGACGGGCGGCGGTTCGCTTCTTTCGGGACTTGCTACTCTCATTACGGAAAAAACGGGGATAAAGCCGGTTGTTGCCGATGACCCGACAACGTGCGTTGCAATAGGAACGGGCAAGGCTCTGGAACAGATGGACATACTTACGGATACGTCAAATTCCGTTGCGGGCAGAAGATTTTACGAGCAGATGTAGGAAACGGATGGTACTATGAATTTTAAAGAAGATAAATTTGACGTTGCCGTTATCGGTGCGGGTCATGCAGGATGTGAAGCGGCACTTGCTTCGGCACGACTCGGACTTAAAACCGTTGTGTTTTCGGTTAATCTTGACGCGGTTGCAAATATGCCGTGCAATCCGAGTATAGGCGGAACGGGTAAAGGGCATTTGGTCAGAGAAATTGACGCATTGGGCGGCGAAATGGGAAAAGCCGCAGACGCAACTTTTTTGCAGTCGAGAGTTTTGAATAAAGGCAAAGGTCCCGCTGTTTATTCGCTTCGGGTGCAGGAGGACAGACGCATATATCAGATAGAAATGAAAAAACGTCTGGAAAACCAGAAAAACTTATCGCTTAAACAAGCGGAAATCGTGAGTATAGACGTTAAAGACAAAAAGATAGTCGGCTGTACGGATATGCTCGGAAATTATTACGCCGTAAAAAGTATAGTAATAGCCACGGGTACGTTTTTGGGCGGAAAGGTTATAGTCGGCGAATATTTCGAGCCGGGCGGTCCCGACGGAATGTTCCCCGCCAATAAGCTTACAGAAAGTCTTAAGGAAAACGGAGTGAAGCTTTTGCGCTTTAAAACGGGCACGCCCGCACGTGTTCACAGAGACAGTATAGATTTTTCAAAAATGGAAATACAAAAGGGAGATGAAGAAATAACGCCTTTTTCGTTTGAAACAACTAAGGAACTTCATAATAAGATAGACTGCTATCTTACGTATTCAACACCCAAAACAAAGGAAATAATTCTTGAAAATATTCACCGTTCACCGCTCTACAGCGGAAAAATAAAGGGAATAGGACCGAGATACTGCCCCTCGTTTGAGGATAAAATCATGCGCTTCCCCGAAAAGGAGCGTCATCAGATTTTTATAGAGCCTATGGGAATGGATACGAAAGAGACGTATATACAGGGAATGTCGTCGTCTTTGCCGTATGATGTTCAGATTGAGATGTACAGAAGCGTTACAGGCTTGGAAAATGCGGAAATAATGCGCCCTGCCTATGCCATTGAATATGACTGCGTAGACCCTACGGAGCTTACATTGGGTCTTGGCTTTAAAGATATAAAGGGACTTTACGGCGCAGGTCAGTTTAACGGCACGTCCGGCTATGAAGAAGCGGCGGCGCAAGGTCTTATCGCAGGAATCAATGCGGCGAGATACGCAAAGAATTTGCCCGAATTTACATTAAGACG
Organism: uncultured Eubacteriales bacterium; assembly: GCA_900555525.1. GTDB lineage: Bacteria > Bacillota > Clostridia > UMGS1840 > UMGS1840 > UMGS1840. The sequence goes on along the minus strand of USLP01000295.1, from coordinate 1,262 downwards.
CGACAATTCCTATATCGGAGTTTTGATTGACGATATTGTTACGAAAGGCACGAACGAACCTTACAGAATGATGACGTCAAGAAGCGAATACAGGCTTCTTTTAAGACAGGATAATGCGGATTTTCGGCTCACACCGCTCGGATATGAGCTTGGACTTATATCGGAGGAGCGTTATAATAATTTCAAAAAGAAATATGAACGAATCCAAAGCGAAATAGAAAAGCTTGGAAGTATAATCATACCGCCATCGGACAGCGTTCTCAACGTTTTGGAAAAGCATTCGAGTACGCCGATAAAAACGGGTGTAAAAGCGTCGGAGCTTTTGAAACGTCCCGAGCTTGATTATGATATACTTATGGAAATGAGCAATAAAATAGAGGAGCTTCCCCGTGATATAAAAGAGGAAGTAACGATACTTATAAAATATGAAGGATATATAAAAAGACAGGTGGCGCAGGCGGAAAAATTCAAAAGGCTTGAAAACGTTAAGCTTTCGCCCGAACTGGATTATGACGGGGTTTACGGACTTCGGATTGAGGCGCGCCAAAAGCTTAAGAAATTCAAACCGCTTTCTCTGGGGCAGGCGAGCAGAATTTCGGGTGTGTCTCCCGCTGATATATCGGTCATGATTATATATCTCGAACAGCAAAAAAAGAAAGGTGCTGATTAAATGGCTGAAAAGTTAATATTAATAGTTGACGACGAAAAACCTATTGTTGATATACTTAAATTCAATTTGAAAAAGGAAGGCTTTGAAACGATTGAAGCGTATGACGGAAAAACGGGCATGGATCTTGCGCTTACAAAAAATCCCGACCTTATTCTTCTTGACGTTATGCTTCCCGAAATGGACGGATTTTCCGTTTGCAGAGAAGTAAGAGCAAAATCGCAGGTTCCCATAATTTTACTTACCGCACGTGAGGAGGAAGTCGATAAGGTTTTGGGGCTTGAACTCGGTGCGGACGATTATATCACAAAGCCGTACAGCGTCCGTGAGCTTTTGGCAAGAATAAAGGCGAATCTGCGCAGAACGGAGAAAAGACCCGAATCTTCGGCAGACGATAACGAAACGCTTGTATTTTCACGTCTTGTCATTGATTTGGAGCGTTTCAGCGTAACAAAAGACGGAAAACCCGTCGAGCTTACCATAAGAGAATTTGAGCTTCTTAAATTTCTTGCTTCCCAGCCCGATAAAATCTTTTCGAGAGAAAAGCTTTTGGAAAAGGTTTGGGGATATGAGTATTACGGCGATGTCAGAACGG
>USLP01000294.1 GCA_900555525.1 uncultured Eubacteriales bacterium | reverse complement strand
ATTTTAAACAGAATTTACAACAACCGCACAGGACGGATTTTTAATCATAACGTTCACAGCGTTAGAGTGCTTGACAAGATTTTCAACTACAATATCAGTCTGCAAACTTTGGACGGAATTTTATGCCATAACGGCGAATCGGAAAAACAGGAATATATCCCCTCGCCTATGACGGATTTTTCGGAATTTGATAAGATAGTAGAAAAATGCTACACCGAAAAAGGCACTTCGGAAAAGCTGATACCTTCAACCTTGGAGGGTTGTGTCGTACGGATTTCCGACATAATTGCATATTTGGGCAAAGACAGGCAGGATGCGGTTACTGCAAAGCTTCTTAATAAAAATGACAGCTTTCATGATGGAATTGTCGGTAGCTACAATGCAAAAATAATAAATAATCTTATTGTAAACATAATAGAAAACAGTTACGGAAAAAATGCAATTTGTCTTAACACGGAGCATTTTAACGAACTGAAACGCTGCAAAAACGAAAATTATGAGATAATTTATTTAAACCCGTCCGTCAAAAAGCTCAATCCGATTATTGAGCCGATGTTTGAAAGAATGTATGAAAAATTTATAAACGATTTGAAAAATCATGATAAATCATCTGTTATATACAGACATCACATAGAATATATAAATGAGCGCAACGCACATTATGAAAATAACGGTTATTTACAGCACAGCACGCCCGACGATATAGCCGTTGATTATATAGCCAGCATGACGGACGATTATTTCACGGAGCTTCACGAATACCTTTTCCCTAATAAATCCCATATAGAATATGTATCATATTTCAAGTAAAAAGCGAGCGGAAATCCGCTCGCTTTTGGGTTATCTTTCATTTATTTTTGTATAAGGCACCCGATCGGCTACCGCTTTATAGGCAGGACGTATGATTTTGCCTGCGCTGATTAATTCTTCAATTCGGTGTGCGCTCCAGCCTGCAATTCTTGCTATTGCAAAAATAGGAGTATAAAGTTCAAGAGGAAGATTGAGCATACTGTAAACAAATCCGCTGTAAAAGTCAATATTTGCGCTTACGCCTTTATAAATTTTTCTTTCCTCGCCTATAATCTTCGGAGCAAGCCGTTCAACAAGAGAATAAAGCATATACTCATCCGTTCTCCCCTTTTCTTCAGACAGGCTTTTTACGAATTTTTTGAATATATTCGCTCTCGGATCGGAAAGAGAATAAACCGCATGACCCATACCGTATATAAGGCCTGCTTTGTCAAAAGCTTCCTTGCGAAGAAGCTTCTTGAGATATTCGCTGACTTCTTCTTCGCTTTCCCAATTTTTAACCGTTTTTTTCATATCTTCAAACATACGCACAACCTTTATATTTGCGCCGCCATGCTTAGGACCTTTCAACGAGCCGATTGCCGCCGCTATTGCGGAATAAGTATCCGTACCCGATGAGGTTACAACGTGAGTTGTGAATGTAGAATTGTTACCGCCGCCGTGTTCGGCATGAAGAACAAGCGCTATATCCAAAATTTTTGCTTCAAGCTCGGTATAGCTGCTGTCGGGACGCAGAGTATAAAGTATATTTTCCGCCGTGGAAAGCTCCGCCTTCGGCGCGTGAATATACAAGCTGTTTCCGTCATGATAATGACTGTATGCCTGATAACCGTAAACGGACAAAAGCGGAAAAAGCGCAATAAGCTCCAAGCATTGTCTCAAAACGTTCGGAATCGATGTATCGCTTGCGTTGTCATCATATGCAAAAAGTGTGAGAACACTTCTTGCAAGCGCATTCATCATATCAGCACTCGGCGCTTTTAAAATTATATCTCTTACAAAGCTTGTCGGCAATGTTCTGTATTTTGCCAAAAGTGCGCAAAAATCCGAGAGTTCTTCTTTTTTCGGCAGTTTTCCGAACAAGAGCAGATATACCGTTTCTTCAAATCCGAAGCGTTTTTCCGTAACAAAGCCTTTCACAATATCTTCTATATCTATCCCCCGATAGTAAAGCTTGCCATCGCACGGAACTGAAACGCCGTCAATGACCGCGGAAGAACAAACCTCGGAAATTTCCGTAAGTCCCGCAAGAACACCTTTGCCGTTTATATCACGAAGTCCGCGTTTAACATCATATTTTCCGTAAAGTTCCGGGTCTATTGCTCCGTTTTCAATGCAAATTTCACTAAGTCTCTTTATTTCGTTATCCATTTCAGAAAATCTGTTCATTCCATCACTCCTATATAAATATTTAATATATTATATCATAAATTTGTGTACAAATAATGTATTTTAAAAATTTTACAGAAAATTACCGCAGTACACCGACTGCGGTAACTTTTCAGCTTGCTTTATAGGAGGATTTTGCTTCCGAAATGCACAGTTCATATTTTTTTCGCGCAAGATTCAAATTCAAAATTGCAGCGTCTATATATTTATCGTCCGTGGTTTCGTTAAAACTTCGTTCCGCATCCATAAGCTCCGTTCTTGCTCTGTAGATTGCTTCGGTATAATCCTTGATTTTTTTCGGCTTAAAATACAGCTTTATTTTATTAAGAATTTCCATAACGCATCTCCCTTTCTTGTTACAGTATTTCCAAATATAAGAAAATATTACTGTTTTTTCTCAATTATTTTTAAATTCTGCGGAAGAATATTCCCGTCCGTTTTCATAGTATCTCTGATTTTTGCAAGATCGCTGTCGGAAAGTCCGTCCGATTTTACACTAACGGTTGCTCCGGGAGAATTCATATAAACGCTTACATCCGAAAAGCCTTTGGCTTTTAACAATTCTGTAACTACGGCTTCTTTTTCAATATCTCTTGCTATTCTGATTATTTCTGTCTGCGCTTCCGCTTTTTTGTCAACCGACGATGTATCGGAGCTTGCGATTGTT
>USLP01000293.1 GCA_900555525.1 uncultured Eubacteriales bacterium | reverse complement strand
AAAAGAAAAACAACAAACCAATGATTGCGCTTATCGCGCTTTTGGTAACGGTGATTTTTATCGCCCTTGTATGGGGTGCGGCGTCAATGCTTACAAGTCCGCCGAAGGATTACATGAGCGTTGACAACGTTACGGCATTTGCGGATGATGATATGCCGTCGAGCATAGCGGTGTACTATGAATGGTCTTCCTCAATGAAAGGTTTCGGTGCGGATAAAGATGAAAGCCGTTTGAATTCCGTTGCGGAACAGATTGTGCGAATTGCAAACGAAACAGGCTGCGAGCCTGCACTTAAGGTGTTCACAGACGGAGAGCCGGGCGGAATAAAGAGTCTTGGTGCGGCTGAGGCGGTCGAATCTGCCGACAATCAGCTCGTACAGATGACGGAAAACAAGTCCGATTCCGATTTGAACATATTTATAACGGATTTTACGGAACAGTCGGGAACGGCGGGAAATATTTCTTCCGCTCTTTCAAAAATGATTTTCGATTCCGAAAACAACTGTATGGCGGTTATGGGCGTAACATCTGCATATAACGGCGATATTCTTACGGGCGGCGGTTCGTATTATTCCGATAAAGACAGACCTTTTTATGTTCTTATATGCGGACAGAATACGAAAGTATCGTATTTCGTCGGCGAACTTTTGAATACCACAAAAATAAAAAGCTTACGCGAAAACGGAGAATTAAATTGTGAAATCATAGCCGATAAATGCGGTGTTGCGGGAATCGATTATAATGCGATTAAGCTTTTTGAGGGTAATGAAACGGAAACCTCGCTGGCAAAGGATTTTGAAAACAGAAGCAAAAAGGGCAGTGTTGAATATTCCGAGATGGAACGCATAAGAGCGAATTTGAACTTCTTTGAAAAGCAAAAGGCGATAAAGCTTGTATATCCCGACGGCGCGGATAAAAAAGCGAAATATCAGCCGAAGCTTTCGTATGCGGCAAAGACGGAAAATGCCGTTCCGGGAAAGCTTAAATTAAGCGTTCCGTTCGTAACGCTCCACGGTGTTAATATGCAGACAATGCTTCCCAAGCTTCAAAGCAAAATATATTATGTTAATTCGAGCAACAAATTTGTCGAATATCAAAACAACGAGAAAGCCGTTTCGGCAGAGCTTGAGTTTGAACGTTTAAACTTCTATGAATATGCTCTTAAAATGCTTGATAACAATATGTCGCTTACGGATATTGTAAGAGAAATCAAAATAAGAGTTAATTATTTAAAAGAAGATGAGATTTTGACAAGCGAGCTTTTGGAGGAAAGCACGCAGACCATAGAAATTTTGGAGACGTATCCATCGGCGGAGGACTGCAAAAATCTTCTTACGGAGCTTAACCAAACAAAAGAATATTCAAAAGACCGCTCGTTTGCACTTGATCCGCTCATCGCGGCAAACGGCGAAAACAGAAGTTCTTTGGTTGTAAATACAATGTTCCGGGATATCAAAAAGCTTGTTCCCGATGCAAAAGCAAAGATGCTGAAAATAGAGTATACGATTACTGACGAATATAATTCGGGAGCTCTTCCGCTTTGGATTACAATGCAGAGCACATCTGTAAAAGCGGACGTTGCAAACGGAAAAATTTTCGGCTTGTATGACGTATTCGAGGGGCTTTACTCCTATTTGCAGAAGAACAGCAAAACACAGAATACCTTCACGGTATACATTTCTCCGAAATAAAAAATAAACTTATTAAAATTAACTGCTAAAAAAGAAAGGAAAATTTAATTATGAAAACAGGTTTAAAAAATATTGCAGATTCATGGCTTCAGCTTTTGGTTAGTATTCTCATTTTTGGGATTTTTGTTGCGGTTGCGCATTTTATCTCACCGGTTTTTGCCGACAAAATCGGTGAATTCGGAGAGGACTTCGCAATGTCGTTCCAAAGTTATTCGATTTGGGCGGCGGTTTTCGGGATTTTGCTCACTATAGTAATGATTGTTATATTTGCATTCGTTGACAACGGAAACAAAGCAACGGCATGGTATATTGCTCTGATTCTCAATATTATATCGGGTATTGCATTCTTTTCGATTTTGTTGTTTGTAAATCCCGTTGCGCTCAGCGACGCTTTTGTTGTTACGATGTCTTGCGTTATATTCTTGCTTATGTATTTGGCATCATACATAATTTCAACGCTGTTTATGCCTCAGCGTTTTGCAAACCCAATAGCATCAAAATTATTCTTATAAACGGAGGGAAACAAAGTGAATTTATATGTTATTTCTATCGGAGGAACGGGACACAGAGTAACAACCGCCCTTCTTAATCTCGCAGCCGCAGGAGCGGTGCCCGCAGGCAAAATTAAGCTTATATGCGTTGATTCCGATACGGCAAACGGTAATCTTAATATGCTTACGGAGAGCATAAAAGCGTATGATGACGCATCTTGCAACGGAAACACATTCCCAACAAGCTTGGAAACGGCTCAAATGGGAAACAAGGATATTCATAATCCTTGCTGGTCGCCGACTGTAGTTGATAATCAAACGCTTGAAAACGCTATGAAAAAGCAGGCTATGGACATAAACGGACAGAGAATTTTTGATTTTCTTTATACAAACGAAGAACAGACGGTAAGCCTTGACAGAGGTTTTTACGGTCATACATCGATAGGTTCGCTTTTGATGGCGGAGCAGATACGTCCCGACGGTTCAAATTTCTGTAAAGAATGGGAAATGTTTTTCAACGGATTTGATTCAAATAATGACAGAATTATGCTGATAGGCTCTACTTTCGGCGGAACGGGCGCATCGGGGCTTCCCGTTATATCCACAATATTGCGCCAGACATATCCCGACGCAAAAATTGCCGCTTTGCTTGTTATGCCTTATTTCAAATTTAATAATGCGGCGGCAGACGCAGGCGATAACGGAATCAATATCAAT
>USLP01000292.1 GCA_900555525.1 uncultured Eubacteriales bacterium | reverse complement strand
CTTCCATATGCTTTGCCGCATAGCCATCGTGATATATCTCATCAACAAGTCCTGTTGCCAAGCCTATCTGATTTCCGTATGAGCTGTAGCCTGCCGCCGCCGACGTTACGATTTTACGCTGGGGAAGCTTGCCCTTCATAGTTTCGGAAACGGGCTTTAACGGGTTCGCCGCACCTGTTACACGCATAGCCTGATAAACGTAGCTTCTTCCCGAAAGAGGGTCTCTTATAGCTCCGCCGATACACGTTGCCGCACCGCCGAACGGTTCTATTTCCGTGGGGTGGTTATGCGTTTCGTTTTTAAAGAGCAAAAGCCATTTTTCTATGCCGTTTGCGGTATCGACGTCTATCTTTACAGTGCAGGCGTTAATTTCGTCGGATACGTCCATTCTGTCCAAAAGTCCCGCATCGCGAAGATATTTTGCACCTATTGTCGCCATATCCATAAGCGTTACGGGCTTTCTTATCTTTAAGTTTCTGCGCATTTCAAGATATTTTTCATAAGATTCTCTGATATATTCTTCTTTTATATCAACCTTTGAAAGCTCGGTTAAGAACGTTGTATGACGGCAATGATCCGACCAATATGTATCAAGAACCTTAATTTCTGTTATGGTTGGGTTTCTCACCTTTGAAAGAAAATACTTCTGGCAGCATTTTATATCGTTAAAGTCCATTGCCAAGCCTCTGTCGCTTATAAACTGTTTGAGCTCATCGTCCGTAAAGCAGTTAAAGCCATGAATAATCTCTACCGACGCCGGTATTCCGACTTTAACGTCAAGCGTTTTCGGAAGCTCAAGATTAGACTTCATCGATTCAACAGGGTTTATAACATATTTCTCTATTTCCGCAATTTCGGTTTCGGAAAGCTGACCGTATATCACAAGCGCACGCTTTGTTCTTACAATCGGGCGCACACCGCAGGAAATAAGCTGTATGCATTGCGCCGCCGAATCCGCTCTCTGGTCAAACTGCCCCGGAAGATATTCATAGACAATGCATGCGTCCCCCGTATCGGGAAGCTCCGAATAAACCTCATCTGTCTGCGGTTCGGAGAAAACGGTGTTTTTACATTCCGAAAAAAGCTCGTCCGAAATATTTTCAACATCGTAGCAGTTGAAAATTCTTAAATCCTCTATTTTATCGATTTTCAAAAAGTTTTTAATATCGGAAAGAAGGCTCTGCGCTTCAACCGCAAACTCCTTTTTCTTTTCCGTAAATATTCTGTATACCATAACCCTTCCCTTTCTATTCTTTTATCAAAGCTTTTGCATTAAGCGCTTTTTTTCCTATATCGTGTCTGAAAAACATACCGTCAAAATGCACGCTCTCCATTCCTTCATATGCTTTATCTATTGCTGACTTTAAAGTTTTGCCCGTTGCCGTAACTCCCAAGACACGTCCGCCCGACGTTACGAGTTCACCGTCTTTAAGCGCCGTTCCCGCATGATAAATAATGCAGTCATTAGGTTCAACCGTAAGCTTCACACCTTTTTGATAAGCTTTGGGATAACCGCCCGAAGCCGCTATAACACAGCAGGCGGAATCGCTTGAAAATTCTACGTCGATATCTGAAAGTTTTTCATCGGTAACAGCCTGCATAACCGTAAGCAAATCTGTTTTCAAAAGCGGAAGCACAACCTGTGTTTCGGGGTCGCCGAAACGGCAGTTATATTCTATCACTTTAGGACCTTTCGGAGTAAGCATAAGTCCGAAATAAAGGCAGCCTTTAAACGTTCTTCCTTCTTTATTCATAGCGTCTATTGTGGGAAGAAATATAGTTTTCATACATATGTCGGCAATTTCTTTTGTATAATACGGGTTCGGTGCAACCGTTCCCATACCGCCGGTATTAAGCCCTTTATCGTCATCAAGCGCACGCTTGTGATCCATTGAAGAAATCATCGGAACAACGGTTTTTCCGTCCGTGAATGATAAAACGGATACTTCGGGACCTGTCAAAAATTCCTCTATAATAATCTTATTTCCGCTTTTGCCGAAAATTTTGTCCTCCATTATCGATTTAACCGCATTTTCAGCATCTTCATACGTTTCCGCTATTATTACGCCTTTTCCGAGCGCAAGCCCGTCTGCCTTTACAACAATCGGAAAATCGCAGGTTTTAAGATAATCCACCGCTTTTTGAGCGTTATCGAAAACCTCGTAAGATGCCGTCGGAATATTATACTTTTTCATAAGTTCCTTTGAAAAAGCCTTGCTTCCCTCGATTACAGCCGCCTTTTTATCAGGACCGAAACACTTAATGCCCACTTTATTAAGCTCGTCTACCGTTCCCAAAACAAGCGGGTCATCGGGCGCAACAACTGCATAATCGATTTTCTTCGATACCGCAAAATCTACGATTTTTTCCGTTTCGCAGGCACCGATAGCAACACATTCGGCATCCTCCGCTATTCCTCCGTTACCGGGAAGCGCATATATTTTTTCAACGTCTTTATTTTCCTTGATTTTTTTGATTAAAGCGTGCTCACGTCCGCCGCTTCCTATTACAAGTATTTTCATGGTTTTCTCCTTTTCTTTTAGTGATGGAATAACCTCATTCCCGTAAATGACATTACCATATCAAGTTCATCACAGGTTTTTATTACTATATCGTCTCTTATCGAGCCGCCCGGCTGTGCAATGTAGCTTACACCGCTTTTTCTCGCACGCAGGATATTGTCGTCAAACGGGAAGAACGCATCGCTGCCGACCGTTACGCCGGACTGTGCGGCAATCCACGCCTTCTTTTCCTCTGCACTCAGAACATCAGGGCGCGCCTTGAACATGCCTTGCCACGCGCCGTCCGCCAGCACGTCCTCATATTCATCGGATATATAAACGTCTATGGCATTGTCCCTGTCGGGGCGGCGTATATTTTCAGCGAATTGCAGCCCAAGCACC
>USLP01000291.1 GCA_900555525.1 uncultured Eubacteriales bacterium | reverse complement strand
GCCGGTTATACCGCCTATTATCATAAACAAAAATCTCAACACCGAAACGGGCTGATACAGCTGTGATACAACAAACGAGCTGATTGCGGTCATGGCCACAACTATCAGCATCGGTGCGGCTATAAGTCCCGCCGTCACCGCGGCATCGCCGATTACAAGTGCTCCCACTATACTAACGGCGTGGCCGACGGCCTTTGGCATACGAAGCCCCGCTTCACGCATAACCTCGTATAAAAAATGAATGAAGATAGCCTCTACCATAACGGGAAACGGCGTCATACTCTCCTGCACCGCCATATCATACAGCATTGACGACGGCAAAACCTCCTGATGGAAGGTACATACCGCAACATAAATACCGGGAAAAAACACACTTATCAAAAAAGATATAAATTTCAGCGTCCTTATAAACACGGCATAATACGGACGGTAGTTATAGTCATCCATGGATTGGAAGTTTTCGACAAACAAATACGGTACAATCAGCGCAAACGGCGTACCGTCAACAAGCAGTACAACTCTCCCCTCCGCCATTTCAGCACAGGCAACATCCGGGCGTTCGGTGGTACCGACGCCCGAAAAAAACGAGGTGCTTTGTGTATCGAGAAACGGTGCAATGTAACCGCTGCCGAGTACCATATCGAGCTTTGCCTTTTTAAGACGCGCCTTAATATTGTCCACTGTCTCTTGTGACGCTCTGTCCGACATATAGCAGACGCAAATTCTCGTTTTGCTTGTTGTACCGACAGTCAGCGTTTCGCATTTCATTATCGGCGAACGAACTCTGCGGCGTAAAAGTGCCGCATTATCCTTGAAGCTCTCCGTAAACCCCTCATGCGAGCCTCTCTCCTGCACCTCGGTCTTTGCATCATCAACGCTTCTTTTCGGAAAGCCCTGCACGCCGAATTCAAGGCAAAAATCAACTCCGTCGATAAAAAGAACTATAAGTCCCGACAATACATCGGTTATCGCTTCGTCCAAATCGTATGTCTGCGACTGGTCGGCTCCCGTGGTTATCCGGTCACGGATATAATCAGCCTGCCTTGACGGCTCTTTCGGCATATTCGGCGCAAACAAAACAGGACCTATAACCTGCCATATCACCTGCATATTATTGCACATACCGTCCGCCATAACAAAAAGTGCCTTGTTGCCCTTAAGCGATATTTCCTTATACAATATATCAAAGCTGTTTCCGAACCGACTCTTTAAACAGATTGTATTCTCGGTGATGCTTTTCGACACGCGAGTTTTTTCGGCCGGCTCCGTAGCGACGGGGTCGGTTATTTTTTTTACTTCCTTTTTAAACCACTTGCTCATTTTTATCACCGTTTATGTTATTTCCGAAAGAAAAGTTTATATTCGGCAAATATGGGACAACATAAGTGTGGGTGAAATTATGCTGATAACTCTGTTTCGCACTTTGATACTCTACATTCTGATAATTTTTACAATGCGTGTTCTCGGAAAACGTCAAATAGGAGAATTGCAGCCTGCCGAGCTTGTAATTACCATACTTTTGTCTGAGATAATAGTAATACCGATGCAGGACACGGAAATTCCTCTCGTCAACACTCTTATACCTGTTTTTGTACTCTCCGGATTTGAAATGCTCGTATCCTTCATAGGTATGAAAAGCATTAAATTCCGCTCGGTAATGCAGGGCAATCCGGTTATTGTCATTCGCGACGGTAAGCTCAACGCCAAGAAGCTCAAGGAGCTTAGGTTTACAACAGACGACCTTGCGGAGGCACTGCGCAAAAAAGATATTTTTGATATATCGGAGGTACAATATGCCATAGTTGAGACGGACGGCACGTTAAGCGTTCTGCTCAAAAAAGAAAATCAGCCCGCCACAAAGAGCGAGCTGAAAATAAATACTCCGAAAAGCTCTCTTCCGTGTATAGTCATAAGCGACGGAAGAATAATCAAAACCGATTTTGCCGAATGTAATACCGACAGCGACAAAATAAAAGCTATCCTAAAGGACAAGCATCTAAACGAAGAAGATGTAATGCTTATGACACTTGACAAGGACGGCAACATAAATATATTAAAAAAGGACAAGGAAAAATGAAAAGACTGATAATTGCCGTATGTATGCTCGTTACGGGAATAGCGATTTCGATAGGCGGGTACGTAAATCTGAAAAGTATTTGCCGCAATATGAGCTGCTCGGTAAACGAGGTCATAAGAGCGGCGGAAAACGGTGACGCCGACGAGACGAAAAGAAAATGCGACGATACGGAAAAAATGTGGGATAAAAAAAGTCCGCTGCTCGGCGTTTACACCAATCACAGCGAAATGGATGAGCTTATGATGCTTATGAAGCAGATACGACAGCTCAGTACAGATAGAGATTACGATGAGCTTATTGAAAAATGCCGCGAGAGCATTTACCGTTTCGAGCACATAGCAGAAACGGAAACGCCCTCGTTCGGAAATGTTTTTTAGTTTTTCGGCAGCTTATCGAAATTTTTCTTTGCAAGATATGCCGCTCCGAGCATTCCTGCGCGATTTTTGAGCATGGCTTTTTTGATTTGCACGGTTTTAAAGCTTCTTATATCCTTTGAATGAATACGCTTATCAATCTCGGAGATTATATAATCCTCATTCATAATACCGCCGCCGAGAATTATGACAGCCGGATTAAATATGAAAATGAGCGTAGACAAACCGCCCACTATTTCGTCTATCCAATTATCTATTATCGCTCTTATTGCAGTATTATGAAAATTTTGCGGCTCGAAAATTTCACGCCCCGTAAGCTCTTTTCCGGTGCCCTCCCTGACCATTCTGATAAGTGCCGATGTGGAAGCATACATCTCATAGCACCCGTTATTTCCGCAATTACAGCGCAAGCCGCCCGTATGTGTGACGATGTGCCCGAATTCGCCCGCTGAAAAAT
>USLP01000290.1 GCA_900555525.1 uncultured Eubacteriales bacterium | reverse complement strand
ACCCGCACAAACCTACGGCAAACGCACGCAAATTAAAATAATTCAAAAAATTATCCCAAAAAAAATTAAAAAGGAGCGAATCTCAATGAAAAAAAGAATTTTTTCAGCACTTATGTCCATGGTTATGGTTTTCACAATGAGCCTTTGTGTTTTTGCAGAAACTGATTCTACAGCGCTCGAAATTACAAATCTTGTGGGTACGAAAAAAAATCTTTATGTAACGCTTTCGGAAAATGTAAGCGTTACGGAGGGAAACCACCCCACGGCTACGGTTACGCAGTACGGCGCAGATACGCAGTATACAACTGTCGTTACGGCGCAGGACAGCACAGAATTATCAAACAAGCTTGAAATTGCGGTATCTCCCGCGCTTCCGATTGACGGAAACTTTAAGCTTACATTGTCGGCAGACGGAAAAACAGCGGAACAAAGCTTCGGCTATCAGACACTTTATTCCGAAGATTTTTCCGACGATTCCGCAAAAAGTAAAATCGTCTACAGCCAAGACTACAAATTTGAAAACGGAAAACTGGTAAAAATTAAGAATCAGGGTTATTCGGTAGTTTTTCAGAATATCGGAGCTAACGAAGATTGGTATGATTATACGGTGGAATATGAATATGACAATACATTGGGTAACCAGTTTGAAGGTGAGAAACCCATGTTTGATATAGGCGTATATTTCTATACCAATGCTTCCTATTGGTCGGTAAATTTAAATAACCTATATAGCGCAAAGACAGGTGTTACGGTTATCAATGAAAAAAATAAAGGCACCCCGTATATAAGTTATCTTCCCAAAGCTGCGCAAAGCGACGAGGATATAATAAAAAAGAAATCTCCCGATACTTTTGAGGGAGGATTGGCGGCTATGGAGGGAAAGGATGTTGTATATTCGGCTTCAGTATTCGGAAACAATGTTTACAGCAGCATAACACCCGTAGACGCGGAAAATGCAATATATTCGGCAAGAGGCACAATCGACGGTGAACTTATGTATACCTCGGGAGGCTTCTGCGTATATACGGTAAAGCATACAAGCTGGACCGATGCGTCGAAATATGCAGATATTTATATAGACAATGTTCTTGCTTATAAGTTAAAAACCTTTAACATTGATTACAGCGAAAATACGGCTGTTACATACTACGGCTCAAAACAAAAGCTTGTATTTGACTTTGATTCAAACGTTTTAGGTGCGGACGCGGTACTCAAAAATTACAAAACAGGTGAAGTGATTGCGGCGGAATCGGTTTATGATTCCATCAACAAAAAGCTTAAGGTTATACCTGCAAGCGATCTTTTAATTGACGGAGTTTACAGCATAGACATTCATTACGGCATCGAAAAAGAGTTTACAAAATCAATAATGTTCGGCTATAACGTTTTATATGAAGACGATTTTTCAAATGAGAATAAATCAAAAGCCTTCTTCGAGTTTGCGGGTAAGAGCGGCATAATAGACGGCAATCTTGCAAGAACAACCAACCAGTATATGCCTATTTGGATGAAAGCGGGCATAGCGGCAAACTGGTCGGACTATACCGTTGAATTTGACTGGCTTGACGAAAAATCGCACAAAAAACCTGATGGCACGGATTATGCTTGGGGAAACGATACGAATTATATTCCGTCGTTGACTGTATTTTTCTATGTAGACGAGAATCAAACGTCAGGTTCGAAAGGCAGCAATACGGAAAGACCGTATGCGCTCGGTACAGGAACATGGGCATTTGAAGACGACACAAAAGAATGCAACGTAACGTATGTTCCCAATAACGTACCCGGCGCCCTCAATAGGATTGAAGCGCCGTACCAAGGAGATTATAACAGCATAAAAGGAAAGGACAGCGTAAGATTTTCCGCAGGACTTTTCGGAAAAACAGCTGTTGTTGATGTAAAGGACGGCGCAGATACGCTTTACAGCTTTGACTATACCGTACCGAAGCTCGGGAAAACAAGCGGTAAATTCGCAATTAACGCATTTGCGGCTCATTTATATTCCGACGGTCCTGTTTCGTATATCGATAATCTTCTTGTTTATAAGATGAAAGAGATTTCGGTTGATTACAGCGATAACGAAAGTATCACGGCATACGGTTCAAAGAATAAGCTTATGTTTAAGTTTGATAAGGATCTTCATGACGCAGAGGTTGTGTTAAAAGACGCGCAAGGAAATACAGTTAATGTAACGTCAAGCTACGACGCTTCTAAAAAGGCAGTATTTGCAGCGCCCGAAAGCGAGCTTGATATAAATAAAACATATACCGCTACGGTTAAATACGGTCTTGTAAAAGAATTTTCAAAAGACATAACGTTTGGCTTTGAGGTTCTTTATTCCGACAGCTTTGACGATATAACAAAAACAGAAGGCTATCTTAAGAATCGCGGCAACCGTGATACAGATAAAAAATACGAAATAACAGCTGACGGAAAGCTTCATATCGGAGACAGAATGTATATGCCCGCTTATATGAAAAAAGGCATGGCGGACGATTCCGAGGTTTGGAAGGACTACACTGTTGAATACGATTGGTTTGACACAATATCTCATCAAAATACGGACGGAACAGACTATGTATGGGATTACGAATGGAACGGCGCATATGACAGCTACACACCTTCTCTCGCAACGCTTTTCTATGTTACGGATAACCGTGAAGCAGGCGAATGGAAAGGAGACTGGGTTCAGGTTAATGAAAATACGGGATATAACAAAACATTCTATTTCGGCGCATTGGTAGGAACATGGATATTTGCCGACACCGCAAATACTGCGGTTAGATATGTAACGCAGGGCACAGACAGAGAAATATTAAACTCTGCGGCGCCGACGTCTGCAAGAGGCGATTACAATGCGGTAAAAGGCAAAGAGCAGGTTAAATTCTCGGCTTCCATGTTCGGAAATACGGCGGGGGGGGGGGGG
>USLP01000289.1 GCA_900555525.1 uncultured Eubacteriales bacterium | reverse complement strand
GTATGCACATTCCAAGCGTTCCGCCAAAACGGGCGATGGAGTGCCGTCCGAATAAACCGAAGCCCCCAAAACCATAACGGCGTCGCATATGGGCGCATTTTCGCCGTTTATACGATACGGCGCGGCGGTTATATCAATATAAAGCTGAATTGCAAGAAAGCCTGCCAAGGCTGTGATAATCAAAATCAAAACGGCAAGCAGTATTCTTTTTATAAATTTCATATGTCCTCTTTAAAAAATCGAAATAACGCCGTATGTCAGCGTGGTGATAAGTATGCCTGCAATCAGCACACCCAAAAGTATCGGGAGAATACAATCCTTAAGGCGCATATCCAAAAATGCCGCTATAAGCGCACCCGTCCATGCCCCCGTACCGGGAAGCGGTATTCCGACAAAAATAACAAGCCCCCAGAACTGATATTTTTTTACCGTCTGTCCTTTTATGTGAGCCTTTTTTTCAAGCTTGTCGATAAAGCTGTTAAGGCTCGGGAAATGCTTCCGCAAAAAAACAAATATTCTTCTTATAAAAAGTATTATGAAAGGAACGGGAATCATATTCCCGATTACAGCCGCCAAAAATGCCGCCAAAGGCGAAAGCCCCTGCGCAACTCCGAACGGAATCCCTCCGCGAAGCTCGACAACGGGAATCATCGAACAAAAAACAGTATATAAAAATGCGTTCATAATTAACCTCCGTAAGTGTGCATAACACTTTTCAATAAGAAGATTATACCATAATGTTTGCCCGTTTGCAATAGAAAATCCCAAAATTAAGAAAAAATTAAATTTTTTTAAAAAAATTCAAAAAATTTTCAAAAAACACTTGATTTTTTTCAGGTTATCTGCTATAATACTATATGTTATGTTATGCGTTGATGCGGAAGGTGGCTGAAAGCCTTGTAACCGAAGGGCTTTTGGGAAATTTCCGCGGAGTATGTTCGGTTTGAAACCGGGCGCAGTAATTACGGTTAAGATATGCGGTTTTTGTGCCGTTTTGTCTTTATGCGTTTTTAATGCCCGAATTTTGGTTCAAAATGTCGGGTTCTTTTAATGGATAATGATGAAACGCACGGCTGTGTGTGAAGAAAATTATACCGTGATGCCATAACGAATACTAATATTTTTCAGGAGGATTACGCTAATGGCAGCAATGAAAGAAAAAATCAGAATCAGACTTAAGGCTTACGATCATGTTGTTCTTGACCGTTCCGCTCAGAAAGTCGTTGAAACAGCAAAGAGAACAGGTGCGAGTGTTTCGGGTCCCATTCCTTTGCCCACAAAAAAAGAAATCGTTACGATTTTGAGAGCTGTTCACAAATACAAAGATTCCAGAGAACAGTTTGAAATGAGAACGCATAAGAGAATGATTGACATTTTGAACCCTACTTCCAAAACAGTTGACGCTCTTATGAAGCTGGATTTACCGGCAGGCGTTGAGTTTGACATCAAGCTCTAAGCCGAAAAATCAGATATATATACATTTATATATATAACACGCTCTTCCAAGTCAATCCTGTGTCAGACGAGGAAAAGCAAAGCCTGTCCTTTAAATTTTTTATGAAGGACAAAGGTCATGTTGGATATTCCAACCAATAACCATAGGAGGAAAGAAATATGGAAAAAGCAATCTTGGGTAAGAAAATCGGTATGACTCAACTTTTTTCGGAAACAGGCAAGTTTATCCCTGTTACCGTTATAGAAGCAGGTCCCTGTGTTGTTACTCAGAAAAAGACCGTTGAAACCGACGGTTACAACAGCGTTCAGTTCGGTTTTTCCGAATTGAAGGAAAAGAAAACAAACAAGCCCATGAAAGGTCATTTTCAGAAGGCGGGCGCAGCTCCCATGAGATTCTTAAAAGAATTTAAGCTCGACAATATCGACGCTTACAACGTAGGAGACGAAGTTAAAGCAACCGTATTCGCACAAGGTGATTTCATCGACGTAACGGGTATCTCAAAAGGTAAAGGATACCAGGGTGTTATCAAAAGACACGGTCAGTCGAGAGTTCCCATGTCGCACGGTGCCGGCCCTGTTCACAGAGAAGTTGGTTCAATGGGCGCTTGCTCATCTCCGTCAAGAGTTTTCAAGGGTAAGAAATTGCCCGGACAGATGGGTAACGAGCAGGTAACAGTACAGAATCTTGAAGTTATCAAGGTTATCGAGGACAAAAACCTGATTTTGGTTAAGGGCGCTATCCCCGGTCCTAAGGGCGGTACGGTAGCTGTAAAATCCACAATCAAATCGGCGAAACACGCTTAAGAAAAAGTTTAATAAGCCGTCTTTTTGGCGGTGAGAGGAGGAAATACGATGCCTAAAGCAGCTTTATATAATATAGAAGGCAAGCAAATCGGAGACATCGATTTAAAAGATGAAATTTTTGCTGTGGAAATCAGTAACGCAGCACTTCATATGACCGTTAAAAACTTTTTGGCAAATCAGAGACAGGGTACACAGTCGACAAAAACCCGTACAGAGGTTAGAGGCGGCGGTGCAAAGCCTTGGAAACAAAAAGGAACAGGTCGTGCAAGACAGGGTTCAATACGCGCTCCCCAGTGGACGGGCGGCGGTGTTGCTCTCGGCCCCAAGCCCAGAGATTACAGATATGCGCTTAACAAGAAAACAAGAAGATTGGCGCTCAAATCTGCTCTTACGGCTAAGGTAAACGATAATGAAATTATGGTAATCGACAGCCTTAAGATGGACGAAATCAAGACGAAAAAGTTCGTTGAGATTATGAAAAATCTTAAAATTGAGAAAAAGGCGTTCTTTGTAACGGGTGAAAAGGAAGCTAACCTTATTGCTTCCGCTAACAATATCCCCGGTGTTAAGACGGCTATCGTTGATACAATCAACACTTATGACATTTTGAATCACGATATTCTCGTTATCGAGAAATCGGCGGTTATTAAATTAGAGGAGGTGTACTCCTAATGAGT
>USLP01000288.1 GCA_900555525.1 uncultured Eubacteriales bacterium | reverse complement strand
GGAACCCGAGCCAAAGACATTCTCAAGCAGAACCGGCAGTGTCGCCTGATCCTTCTGCCCAAAGGTCAAAAAGAAAAAAATGAGGTCAAAGTATTGATTTTTTTGACGATATATGTTATAATCAATCTGTGAGTTATTTTTAGGCATTGAAGCTTTCGATGCCTTGGCGGACAGGTGGTTTATATTAAATGGCTATTGACGAATTGGAGGTTATAAGATTCAGAGGCTTGGTGAAGCTTCCGGTTTTGAAGTTCAATCTTATAAATGTTATTGTTTCGCCCGGTAATTTCGGCAAAACCTCACTTTTACAAGCTATATATACTTCTATGGGATATGACCACGGAGAGCAGATTATGCATGCGGCATCGTTTTTCAAAAACACAAGATGCCGTGATTTTGATTATTTTAAACAGCTTGTAAGTCCGTATGAAAACGATATTTTCGGTTATAACCTTTCGGTTTGTTCCAACGGAATACATATAAATAAGCGTATGCTGGGAAGATTTGAAACCGATAAATGCTTCAAAGGCTCTTATTTTGCCGATGTTAATAACGACGCATTAAATTTTTTCAATAAATATAAGGGCAACGTTTGCTTCAGAAGAGACGAAAAAGTGAAAGTAAATCCGAAGGTTGTTTATCCCGATTTCGCCTATTTTGATTTTGACAGTAATTACCGTCCGCTTCCGACAGGCTTAAAGGATCCCGATATAAAGGCTTTTGCGCTGAATTATTTAAGCTGGCTGGATAAAGATGTTCACGGGATTTTTATGAGGGATCATAAATTTTGGATACGGCATTTCAAGCTTGGCAATATTCCTGCGGAAATGTTTGGAAGCGCTGCGCTCAAATTTATAGAGTTCTGCGAATTTTGCAGTAAAAACAAGGGGAAAACCTTGTTTGTTGACAATATCGACAGTTATTTAACACCTCCCGTTTGGCATGATTACTGCGAAATGCTTCTTGCCGCTCTGACAGTAACGGGCTCGCAGGTTTTCATGACAGCACGCTCAAGAGAGTTCGGCGAACTCGCTGTTGAACGCATGAAGCAGGCGCTTCATTACGACAAAATCAATTACATCAATATCCGCCGAACCGAGGACGACAAAATAACCGCCGACTACAAAGAAGGCTACAACACCCGCTTGGACATAATCAAGAAAATGCTGATTTATTACGAAGATTAAGAAAAGGAAAGACAGTTTATGAGTATATACGTAAACGTATTGGTTATATTGCTTTTGATTAAATATTCTCTGAATCATTGGCCGAATATCGAGCAAGCTAAAATCCAGAAAATATTTCTTGTTGTATCATCAATAATTTTGGCACTTTTTACGGGACTTAGGGATCAGTATACAGGTTCGGATACGTTGGGGTATGGCACAACGTTTTTAACTTTGAGGAAATATGGTGATTTTTGGAAGGCTGTTGAATTGAGAGCAAAAAACGGAGAGTACGGCTATGGATTTTGGAACAGATTTTGGGGAGGAATAACAGGGAATGTAAATGTATATTTTACAGTTACTGCCGCTGTTTTTGCAGTATGTCTTGCGATATACATTTATAAGAATTCTCAAAATCCGTTTTTTTCTATGATTTTATATGTTTGCACGGAGCTTTTTGGATTTCAAATGACCGGAATGCGCCAAGCTATGGCTATGGCAATTCTGCTTATAAGTAT
Source organism: uncultured Eubacteriales bacterium (assembly GCA_900555525.1). Taxonomy (GTDB): domain Bacteria; phylum Bacillota; class Clostridia; order UMGS1840; family UMGS1840; genus UMGS1840. The sequence continues at coordinate 1,255 of USLP01000288.1, read as the reverse complement.
TGAGTTTATAAAAGAGAGAAAATTAATATGTTTTTTGATAACGGTTTATATAGCTTCTTTATTTCATAATTCAGCATTATCTTTTGCCCTGGCATATCCTATAGCATATTTGAAAATGAATTTTAAAACATTTTCTTTGTATAGTATGGGATTTGTGTTTTTTGCGTTTTACAGTAAGTCAATAACAAAGTATTTAATGAATAGAACAAGTTATGATGTATATGATAACACAACACTAAACGGTCTTTCTGATAAAATGGGTGGGATTACAGTAATAGGAATGTTGTTTTTAACAATAATACTTTGCTATATTTTTAATAAACAATTGCTTCAAAATAGATTTAATGCTTTGTTTTTTAATTTAACGATATTCTCTCTTTTGACATATATATTAAGATATGCTAATCGAATATTTGAGCGTGTAAGTTTTTATTATCAATTTGCGTTTATAATTTTGCTTCCTAATGTTATTGAAGCAATTCCCGATGATAAAACCCGAAAAACCGTTTACACCTGTGCGATAGCACTTGCATGTGCGTTGTTTTTCTATCGTTATCAAATGAAAGGTACGAGTTATTACGGTTTTTTATGGAAATATTAGGAGATTTTTATGAAATATATAGGTTACTATGTTACAAAACCGAACAGGCGCAGTATGAGTGTTGCGGCGACAAATAAAATGAATTATATTGCAAGAGCGCTTAACGATATAGGGGAGAATGTTGAAATTATAGCCTGCGGCACAACTGCAAACGAGAATATTCCAAAATGCCGCGAAAAGCTTTACGATAAAACAACTATAAAATTCTTCAAGACGCATAAATTGAGCAAGCATAAATTAGTAAGGATTTTTCAGTATATATACCAAAATATTACGTTGTTTACATACCTCTTAAAAAATACAAAAAAAGCTGAAAAGGTAATGGTTTATCATTCTCTCGGCCTTATGCGCTGTGTTTATTTTGCAAAAAAACTGAAAAAATTTAATATGATACTTGAAGTTGAAGAAATATATAACGATGTTGCGAAAAAATCAAACGCTTCCGTAAAAACAGAACGAAAATTTATAGCTTACGCAGATTCATACATATTTCCGACAGGATTGCTTAACGAAAAATTAAATAAAGGCGGTAAGCCATATGTACTTATACATGGAACATATCAAGTTGAAAAGGATAGAAAAGCCTCGTTTAACGATGATAAAATCCATGTTGTTTATGCGGGAACGTTTGATCCGCGCAAGGGCGGCGGGGTG
>USLP01000287.1 GCA_900555525.1 uncultured Eubacteriales bacterium | reverse complement strand
AACAGGTGCATTCTGTCGGCTGCCGCCGCAAGATCGTATCTCCATACCCATGCGCCTTCGTAAATACCGCCTACCGCGTTATCCTCGTCGCCGGGAACAACCATAGTCTCAATGGTTATATCATTTGAAAGCATCGGAGCGAAAGAGAGAACCTCCGGAACCGACATCGATGTTTCACAAAGAGCCATACCCGCCTTTACCAAATCGGCATACTTTGTGGGGCTGATGTTTCTCGCCTTGTCGATAAGGCACTCAATAACCTTTTTCTGCCTATCCACACGGGCGTTATCCGAATCGCGCTTTCTGATACGCGAATACACGGACGCCTGCTCGCCCGTCAGGTGCACCATACCCGATTTTTCGACATATTGGAAATTCGGATTATCGTCGTCACCGATATTGTTAAGCTCCAGACGCTCGTCCTCGGTTATATCAATATCTACTCCGCCGAGGATATCTATTGCCTCGGCAAGCTTATAAAAGTTTATCGTGGCATAATCGGTAATATTCATATTGAAATTCTGGTTTAGCGTTTTGATGGCAAGCTCCGCTCCGCCGTAAGCATAGGCGTGAGTTATTTTCTGATTGCCGTGCCCGTCTATCGCAACACAGCTGTCACGGAGAACGGAAATCAGCTTAACGTCGTTTTTTGCCTTATCTATACTCACTATCATTATAGAATCGGAACGGCCGGAGAAAGAGTCCTTATCTCTTGTATCAACGCCGAAAAGCGCTATGTTTACAATATCAGTCTTTCCGTATTTGTTTGCTATATCATCCGATACGCCGAGATTGTCTTTATCTACGTTCTTTTTAAAACCGCCCCACATACCGAAAACAAGGGCGCAGGAGACAGCAGCGAGTAAGAGAATAACGGCAACAACTATTATTACTACGCGCTGCCATTTTTTCAGGTTTTTCCATTTTCTCTTAAGCTTTCCCGGTTCCTTAGCGTCCTTGGATTTTTTCTTTCCGCGCATACCGCGCGCGGCGGTATGTGAAATATTGCTGTTTTGATTTTGTCTTCGCGGCACATGACCGTTTTCAAAGTGTATTTCTATATCCTTATCTTCTTTTTTCATAACTACCTCTATACCACAAAATATAAATGACGTTCATAAGCGACGTCGCTCAAAATCGCCGTAAGTCGGGCAAGTATATTCTGCCCCTTATAATTTTATTTATTTTACAACAAAAACTAAGCAGTGTCAATCCGATTTGACGCTGTAACAGCGAAAAACGGCGTTTTCGTCGTTTTTCATATTTTTTATGTTTAAAAAGGAACCGAGATACGTTCTGCCGGTGAAGACGAAAGCAAAACGAGTTACCGAAACAAGCCGTTTTGCATCATTGTTTAAGCGGCTTTGTGTACCAAATTACGCCAAATTGCAATATTTTAAAAAAACAGTAGCATTTTGCGATTTTATATGATATATTATGTCTTGGCAAAAAATATGTAAAATTTGCTTTTTAATCTGTTGAAAGGAGGTTAACCATGCAGGTATTATCATCCTCGCAAAAAAAAGACATAACTCCTTCTCAGCTTTTGCCGGAATCAATGTTTGATTTTATATATGCAAAAGACGGTGAAGCCGTAATAAAAAGCGGGGATACGGATTTTATTTTGTCGGGCGGTCAAATGCTTATAGTTTCCTCTGCCGACGGTAAAACAATGTCTGTAACAAAGGCACCGTTTAAATATTATTCATTTTCTCTCGCGAGCGAGGAGGTCAAAAAAATTCTCGGAAATTCGAGCATTTCTTCATTTTTCGCTAAGAAATTTAAAAGCTCATATCATATTTTTGATTTTTCGGAAAGCAATATTGCCGAGGAGTTATGCTCACAGCTCGAAAAGGAGTATCAAAGTCCCTACGTTGTTGCCGGCAATACCGCAGAAGTGCTTTTAAAGCTGCTTATGCTTGAAATATATAAGCTTAACCCGTCACCGTTCGGAAACACAGAGCGTCAAAACAAATCAATGCAGAAAATACGTGAGTATATAGACGCGCACTACGGCGAAGAAATCACAGTCGAAAAGCTCGCCGAAAGCGCTTATTTGTCCCCGCCGTATCTGAGCCACTCGTTTAAGAGCTTCTCGGGCTTCAGTCCGAAGCAGTATCTCACGGCGGTACGTCTTGTAAACGCAAACAAGCTTTTGATGACTACCAACCTCAGCATAAACGAAATTTGCCGCAAGGCCGGCTTTTCGGATATAAATAATTTTATACGCACATTTAAAAGCTTCTACGGAACCACACCTAAAAAGTTCCGCAGCATATAACACCAAATAATAAAAATACGGAAAGGATTTAATATGAATACACCTAATGCACCATGGCTGAAATTCTACGGGGATATTCCGAAAACTCTCGAATACCCCCAAATCTCAATGTATGAAGCCGTTGTAAACGCAGGCAAGACCCATTCGCAGGTAAATGCCTATGAATTTCAGGGTAAGGGAACGACTTATGCAAAATTCATAGAAAAAATTGACAGAACCGCAAAGGCTTACAAAGCTCTCGGAATAAAAGAAGGAGAAACCGTAACAATTTGTATGCCCAATGCACCGCAAGGAGTTGACAGCTTCTATGCGCTCAACCGCATAGGCGCCGTTCCGGCTATGATACATCCGCTCTCTGCGGCAGGCGAAATCACGTTTTACCTTAAAGACACCGACAGTAAGGCAATACTCGTTCTCGATATGTTCTATGAGAAGGTTGAGCAGGCGGTAAAGGATCTCGGCAGACCCGTTAAAATAATCGTAGCGAGAATACAGGATGAATTAAAGTTTCCCCTTAACATTTTGTATCCGCTCACACTGAAGAAAAAGCCTCCGGAGCTGCCCGACAGCGAAAATGTCATTCGTTGGAACGACTTTATCGCGGCAGGTAAAAACGAAACGCTGCCCGAAACATTTCCCTCGGCCGACAAAACGGCGGCC
>USLP01000286.1 GCA_900555525.1 uncultured Eubacteriales bacterium | reverse complement strand
CGGCGGTGTCTTTGGAAAGACAGTCGGAGCATCCGCTTGCACAGGCGGTTACGGCTATGAAAAGCGATTATTACGATTTGAAAGGCTTTGAAAATCATGCAGGCAAGGGAATAAGCGCATATATCGGTGAAGATGAATATTTCGGCGGAAGCTTGAGCTTTATGCGAGAACTCGGAGTTGAAATCCCCGACTTTACGGAGCTTTACAATGACGGAAAAACGCTTATGTATTTTTCAAAAGGTAAAGCGTATATCGGTGCAATTGCCGTTTCCGATAAAATAAAGCCTACGTCAAAGGAGGCTGTCGAAAAATTTAAGGAAATGGGCGCGGACGTTATAATGCTTACGGGCGATAACGATAAAACAGCGCAGGCAATCGGCAAAAAAGTCGGTATTTCAAATATCCGCGCTAACGTTCTTCCCGAAGATAAAGAAAAAACGGTAAGAGAAGAAATGGATAAAGGACGTAAGGTTGTTATGGTAGGCGACGGCATAAACGACGCACCTGCTCTCACATGTGCCGACGTAGGTATGGCGATAGGCGCAGGCACGGACGTTGCAATCGATTCGGCTGATATAATACTCGTTAAAAACGATCTTAACGACGTTGTATCCGCTGTTGACTTGAGCCGTCATGTTGTAAGAAACATAAAGCAAAACCTCTTTTGGGCGCTTATTTATAACAGCGTAGGCATACCGCTTGCGGCAGGGTTATTCGGCTTTACGCTTGACCCGATGTATGCGGCGGCGGCAATGAGCTTAAGCTCCGTTTGCGTAGTCGCAAACGCACTTAGATTAAAAACCTTAAAATAACATTAAAACAGCGGATTTTTATATTCGCTGTTTTTCTTTCCGAAAAAATTTTCATTTTTCTATGGACTTTTTTGAAAAATGTGTTATAATAATAAATGTATATAATAATGTAATAGAAAAGAGAAAGCTAATGGAAACGTTAATTATAGAAGAAAATGAGCTTTATAAAGCGGCGGAGCTAATAAAGTCGGGGGAAACGGTTGTGTTCCCGACGGAAACGGTTTACGGGCTTGGTGCGGACGCTTTTTGTGAGGAAGCGGTCAAAAAGATTTTCAAAGCCAAGGGCAGACCGTCCGACAATCCGCTTATTGTACATATTTCGGATAAATCACAGATAGAAAGCCTGACGTGCGATTTTACAAAAAATGCACGTCTTCTTTCCGACGCTTTCATGCCGGGTCCCATAACGCTCGTTATGAAAAAGAAAAGAATAGTTCCCGACTGCGTTTCGGCAGGGTTGAAAACCGTGGGCATACGCTGTCCGCAGTCCGAAACGGCGCGGAAATTTATAAGCCTGTGCGGTGTGCCGATTGCGGCGCCGTCGGCAAATATTTCGGGAAGCGTTTCGGCAACCTGCTTTACGGACGTATGCGATGAACTTTTGGGAAGAACCGCAGGCATTATAAAAGGCGAGGACTGCAAATGCGGTATAGAATCGACCGTTTTGGATGTAAGCGGTGAATCGCCCGTTATTCTTCGTCCCGGAAGCATTACTTTTGATATGATTAAAAAAATTATTCCGAGCGTAACGTATCACCCATCGCTTTTGAAAAAAGATTTTACGGATTTTGAAAAGACCCCCCCGTCGCCCGGAATGAAGTATAAGCATTATGCCCCAAAAGCAGATGTTTACTTGGTTTACGGCGAATTTAAAGAGATAAAAAATTGGTTTTCAAAAATGAATGATGAAAAAAAATGTTTATTTATATTTTGTGAATATATTGACAAAAACGAAAAAAACGTGTATGATATAGGTTCAGAGAAAAATATTTCCGATATGGCGTCTCTCATATTTAAGTATATGAAAAAGGCTGACAGAGAAGGTTATAATACGATTTATATTCCTGCCGTAAAGGAGGAGGAAACGGGCTTTTCCGTAATGAACAGGCTCAAAAAATCCTGCGGAGGTAAGAAAATCATATTATGATAAATGTTGAAGGCTTAACTTTGGAAAATGTAAAAGCAGTAAGCGAAATAGAAAAAGAATGTATCGAAACGCCGTGGGGATATGACGAACTTTTAAAAGAAATATCAAACGAAAATGCGTTTTATGTCTGCATAAGCACAGACGGCGAAACGGCAGGCTACGGCGGTATGCGTATATGCGCCGACTATGCGGATATAACAAATATTGCGGTTTTGGAAAAATACAGGCGCAAGGGATTTGGAATGCTTATTTTAAACGAACTTATAAAAACCGCAAAAAATAACGGAGTTAATGACATGACGCTCGAAGTCAACGAAAATAATGCTCCCGCAATTTCGCTTTACAAAAAATGCGGTTTTTCAAAGGCGGGAATCCGCAAAAGATATTATAATAATAAGGATAATGCTGTAATAATGAAAATAGTTCTGTAAACAGGTATGAACAATTTTCTTTCAGACTTGGGTTTTGTGCTGTACGGCACGGAAAGGAATATTTATAAAATGACCAAAATACTTGCAATTGAAACCTCGTGCGATGAAACCGCCGCCGCCGTTATAGAGGACGGCAGAAAAATACTTTCCGATATTGTTTATTCGCAGGCGGATATTCATGCGCTTTACGGCGGAGTTGTTCCCGAAATTGCGTCAAGGAAGCACGTTGAGGCGATAACGAGAGTAACCGAAACGGCACTTAAAAAAGCGGATATGGATTTTTCGGATTTAAACGCCGTTGCGGTAACAAGCTGCCCGGGACTTGTAGGCGCATTGCTTACGGGTGTTTCGTATGCCAAAGCGTTAAGCTGGGCGATAAATAAACCGCTTATATCGGTTCACCACATAAAGGGGCATATAGCGGCGAATTATCTTGCCGATCCGAATTTCAAGCCGCCTTTTTTGTGCCTTGTTGTGTCGGGCGGTCATTCGCAGATTGTATACGTTAAGGATTACCTTACGTTTGAGGTTCTTGCGAAAACAAGAGACGATGCGGCA
>USLP01000285.1 GCA_900555525.1 uncultured Eubacteriales bacterium | reverse complement strand
GCCGTGCCGAATGAATTTACCGCGCTTTGAAGACACATCGACCCGATAGAGGTAACGGTAAACTGAAGCGAAACGGGTATTCCCAATTTTAACTGTATGAATGCTGTTTTGAGGTCAAGTTTGAGCTCTTTTTTTGAAATGTGTACGCTTGTATTGCGCCTTAAAATGTAATTTCCCGTAAGGACGGCTGCCGTAATGTGAGAAATGAGCGTAGCAAGCGCAGCTCCCTCAACGCTCCAGCGAAATACCTTTATGAACAGCATATCAAGCGCGAAATTTACAAAAATACTTGCCGTAAAATATATGAGCGGTTTTCTGCTCTCACCGACGGCTCTTGAAATTGCGGTAAAATTGTTTGAGAGCATCTGAAACGGTATTGCAAAGTAAAGAATGTTTACATACGCCGAGGAAAGACCGAGAATTTCGTCCGGCGTGCCGATAAGTTTCAAAAGAGGAGTGGAAATAATGTGCGCGACAACAACAAGCAATAGGCCGAGCAAGAACGACACCGTAATGCTGCTTCCGGAATATCTGTTGACTCTGTCTTGGTCCTTTGCGCCGTAAGCGTGCGCCACCGGTATCGTAAATCCGCTTGTAAGGCCGAGTGCCGCACCGACAATAAACGAGTTTATCGAGGCGACTCCGCCGACTGCGGCAAGAGCGTCCGTGCTTACATATCGCCCGACAAGTATATTGTCGACCAATGTATAGTTATACTGTAAAAGCGATGAAGCCATAATCGGCAGCGAGAATTTAATTATACTTTTTATCGGCTTGCCGGTAAGCATAGAATTTTGTTTTGTCATTTGCCAACTCTTCCAAAGTATTTTTAAAAATTAAATTCAATTAGAATTTGCTTAAATTTTAGCACTTGTGCAGTGTTATGTCTATAAAAATATTCTGCCGGGAGAGCTTTAGCAACAGCAGGATAAAACCAATGGCGGAGCGGCACAATCAAAGACATCACGGCAGCTTTGAGCAGGTTGAAATAAGCTCCTGCGGATTAAACTCAAATCCGTTGATTGCAAAAGGCAAATATCCGTCGGTAATCGCCTGTAATATAACAAACGGAAGAATGCCGAGAGTCAACACGATAAAGGGCAGTGAAATGCAGCAGCTCGCCGAATACTTCGGAGTAGATTACAGAAAAGACTTTTTGAATTTGTAAAAAACAAGGTGCAATTCATTCGGAATTGCACCTTTCTTTATTTTTTCGCTTTAATGAAGTGCCTTTGTGGGGCAGTTTTTTGTACACTCGTAGCAGAGAATACACTCTGTTCCGTTTTTTCGCTTGCGTGAATCCTTGTTAACCTCAACATTCATTGGGCATACTTTCAGGCACTTGCCGCAATGAACGCATTTACTCTCGTCACAGTGGACGCGCAGAAGCGAAAAATAACTCATGGGCTTCAGAAATACTGTGATAGGGCAGAGATATTTGCAGAATGCGCGGTTATCCTTAAATATAAAGGCAAGCGCAATTCCGGATATATAGTAAAGCGCATTTCCGGCGAGAAACAGCCAAAACATAATTTTCTCAAGATTTGCGACCTTGAACAAAAACAGACCCGACACAAGAGCCAATGATAACGCAAACATCACATAGCGCAGAATTCCGAGCTTTTCTTTTCGCGGCTTCCGTGGCTGCTTATAAGGAAGAAAGTCCAAAACCATAGCCGTCCAACAGGCATAGCCGCACCATCCGCGTCCGAACAGCAGCGGGCCGAAGATTTTGGCTACGGCATAGTGAATGGTTGCTGCTTCAAAAACGCCGAGGAACAGATAGTACCAAAAGCCTTCAATCTGCATATTTTCTCGGGAGATTATGCCGAGATACAGCAGCATATAGCTTCCGACTGCCAGCTGTACAAAATGACGCGCATAGCGTTTCTCGGCGGTAAAAAGTGCCGTCCCCAATGCGAGACAGGTGCCTATGTAGCTGAAATTCAGCAAATAAAACAGATTATCCTTTATTAGCCATAGTGTGATTGCCACCGCTTCGAACAACAAAAACAGTAATACCGACACAAGGTATCTCGATAAACCCTTGTTATTTCCTTTCTCTTTTTTCTTTTTCATTGTTTTTTCCATCCTTTTTTGTGAATATGAAACGGCTGATTTTATTCGGATTTATACCGATTCTTGTGCCGCTTTTAATGCCTGCGACAATATAACTATATACTGTAATTTTAAAGCTTATGAGCAAAATGTGCAACTGTAATTCTGTTAAAAAACGGTAAAGGCGCCGCAAATTGTGAAAATCGGTAATCGGTCTGAGAAAGCTCGGCCATTTGGCATCGCCGAATATGCCGCAAACAATATAGACGTATTTATTATCGACTTGTTTAATAAAATAAAATAACGGACGATTTGGCAAAATACGGGACTATACGGCAAGGCAATATAATAATCTTACATACGGCTGCACATACAGGATTTACGGATATTTTTTCGCATTTAGTTGCGAAAACGTTTCCGCTGTGATAAAATTCTTTTGTATTTTACGGGCGCGGCGGCTTTGCGCCTTTGCCTGCTTTAACGGAGTTGAGATTGATGAAAACTGCAGTTGTTACGGGTGGTTCGAGCGGAATAGGACTTTCCTGCTGCCGTAAGTTTCTTGAAAACGGATACAGGGTGTATGAACTGAGCCGCCGCGAGCCGAAGATTCAAACGGTAGGCGTTAAGCATATCTCGTGCGACGTCACGGATGAGCACTCGGTTTCCGAGACATTCAAAAAAATATATAATGACAGCGGAAGCATTGATATACTTGTAAATAATGCAGGCTTCGGCATCTCAGGGGCGGTTGAATTCACAGAGCTTGCAGAAGCTAAAAAACAGTTTGACGTCAATTTCTTCGGCTGCTTTATTTGCTCAAAAAACGTAATTAAATATATGAGACTTCAAGGCGGCGGAAGAATTGTTAATCTCAGCTCTCTCGCGGCTCCGCT
>USLP01000284.1 GCA_900555525.1 uncultured Eubacteriales bacterium | reverse complement strand
GGCAGATAGCATCTGCCCGTTCCATAGGTTTGTACAAATGTCGGGTTTTCGGGCTGTGGCGCGTTCCCTACAGTGCAAATTAAAAAATTATATTTATACAAATCAAAAAAATTTGCAAAAGGTATTGACAAAACGGAAAAACGGATATATAATCATTTTAGCAAGTTAGTTCAAACTAATTACGTATTAAGAGGTGAAAGTATGAGTTATCTTGAGGTTTCGGATTTGAAGAAAAGCTACGGCGAAGGCTATGCGAAGGTGAACGTTTTAAACAATACGCAAATGGCTGTCGAAAAAGGTGAGATGTGCACTGTTTTGGGGCAGTCGGGAAGCGGAAAATCAACGCTTCTTAACGTTATCGGCGGACTTGACAATGCCGACAGCGGTAAAATCATAATAGACGGCACGGATATACTGACGTTAAACCCGTCCGAGCTTTCAAATTTTCGCAGGGATTATCTCGGCTTTGTATTTCAGTTTTATAATCTTGTGCCGAATTTAACCGTTTTGGAAAATATTCAGGTCGGCGAATATCTGACATCGTCGCCGCTCGGCATGGACGAGCTTTTGGGAGTACTTGGGCTTACCGATTTCAAAGACCGTTTTCCGCAGGAGCTTTCGGGCGGTCAGCAGCAGCGGTGTTCAATCGGCAGAGCAATCATAAAAAATCCGAAGCTTCTTTTATGTGATGAGCCGACGGGTGCGCTCGACTACAAAACCTCAAAGGATATTTTAACGCTCATTGAAGAAATAAACAGAAAATTCAACACAACCGTACTTATTGTTACGCACAACGAAGTGATAAGCAAAATGACGCATAAAACCGTATATCTTAAAGACGGCGCTGTATACAAAACGGACATAAACGAGCACAGGGTGAATGCATCGTCATTGGAGTGGTAAGTCTGAATAAAATTCTCCATAGCACCGCTCACTTCAAAGCGGCGCTATGAACAATTTTCTTTCAGACTTAAGAAAGGGTAAGAATAGGAAAGGTTATAAAATGGTTTTAAACAAGCGGATAAAAAGGGATTTTCGGGAAAATTTAATAAGAAATTCAGCTATGACGCTTATTATCGCCATGGCTATGTCGCTTGTTGTCGCAATGTGTTCAAATACGGATTCAATTACGGCGGCTATCAAAAACGGCTGGCGCCGGTGCAACGTTGAGGACGGAAGCTTTGAAACCTACACCCCCTTATCAACTCGAAACTTTAACGAGCTTTCCGAGCTTGACTGCTATATCGAAAAAATGTTTTATACGGATATAGACACCTCCGGCGGCGGTGTACTGCGTTTTTTTGCAGAACGTGAAAAAATCAACCTTGCATATGCGGAATCGGGAAAAACTCCCGAAAAGGACAATGAGATGTTTTTGGAAAAGCTGTATGCAAAAAATCATTCGCTTAAGGTTGGCGATAGCGTAACCGCAGGCGGAAAGACCTTTTACATATGCGGTATAGGCTGTCTGCCCGATTATGCCTATGTTAAGCGCAATACCTCGGACGTTTCGTCCTCAACGGATTTCGGCTTTGCACTTGTAACAAAAAACGCTTTTCAAAAAATTTCTTCGGGTTCAAAAATCATATATTCGTACAGCTTTAAGCTTGGCAAAAACTGCACCTTAAAAGATTTGAAGGATAAGCTTTTGAAACTGAAATTTGATAAAACTTCCGTCAAGGACACGCACATAAAAGACCAAGTGCAAAAAGCGGACAACCTGCGCGACGAATTTATATCCGCAACAGACGCTCTTATGGCAGGCTCGCTGACGCTTTCCGAGGGTATCAAAAATTTCGGGAAAACCGTTGACCCGTCGGGAACAAACGAGAGCATTAACGGCTTAAAGGACGGCGCTCTGGGGCTGTACTCGGGAATGTTTCTTCTGCAAAGCGAATTTGGAAAATACATTGACGAAAGCACAGACTTTGAAATCATAAATTTATCGTCCTTTATGGAGGCGAAATATAATATTCGCATAAACGACCCCTTAAACGATTCAAAAATAAGCAAGCAGTCCGCCCTAGTTGCGGGCGTTATTCTGCTTATACTTCTTGTATATATGCTGAGCGTTTTCGCAAGCGGTGCGATCGAAAAGGAACGCTCCGTAATCGGCACGCTTTACGCACTCGGCTACCGCAAAGACGAGCTTTTATCACATTTTATGGCTATACCCATGATTGTTGCCGTTTTGGGGGCTGTTTTGGGAACAATAGGCGGTTTTATGCTTATGGGTATGCTTACGTCAACGTATGAAAGTATGTATTCATTCCCCGAAACCGTTCGTGTTTACCCTGCGTATCTGTTCGCCTATTCGCTCGGTATGCCCATAGTTTTTTCGTATTTTGTAAACAGATATGTGCTTTCAAAAAAGCTTAATGCTTCACCGCTTGCCATGATTAGGGGCGAACACAAAAGCAAAGGCGGTATTAATATAAATCCGGCAAAATTCAGCTTTTGCACAAAGTATAAAATACGTCAGTTTTTAAGAGAGATAAAGGGCAATGTTACGCTCTTTTTCGGGATATTCGTATCTATACTTCTGATAACGTTTTCCGTGGCTTGCTACAGCAGTGTAAAAAACTATATAGATAACGTGGGAAACGACGTCAAATATGAATATATGTATATTTTGCGAAACCCCGTTTCCGACCTGCCGAAAAACTCCGTACTCGGTTATACAAGAGGATTTTTCACGGATTATTCGCTTACGGGCGGCGAAATGGAGGTAACGCTCCTCGGCGTTGATAAGGACAATCCGTATTTCCCGTTTGCCGCCGATTTTAAGGACGCGTCGGACGAGATTTATATGTCAAGCTCCGCGAGAATAAAATTCGGCTTAAAAAAAGGCGACAAAATCATTCTTCGTGACAATGCGGAGGATAAGCTGTACGCTTTCACAATTGCGGACGAGGTGCAGTACGGAAGCGGCTTATACTTCTTTATGGATATAAACG
>USLP01000283.1 GCA_900555525.1 uncultured Eubacteriales bacterium | reverse complement strand
CAAAACGCTCCTTATAACGGGAGGAACAGGTTCATTCGGAAATGCGGTATTAAACCGTTTTTTGGATACCGAAATAGGTGAAATCAGAATTTTTTCGAGAGATGAGAAGAAGCAGGACGATATGCGCCATGAATATCAGGCGAAATATCCCGATTTAAGCGGAAAAATCAAGTTTTATATCGGCGATGTAAGAGATATACGAAGCGTCAAAAACGCTATGCACGGCGTGGACTATATTTTCCATGCGGCGGCATTGAAGCAGGTTCCGTCATGCGAGTTTTTCCCGATTGAAGCGGTAAAAACAAACGTCTTGGGAACGGATAACGTTCTTACGGCGGCAATCGAGGAGGGCGTAAAAAAGGTTATATGTCTGTCAACCGATAAAGCGGCATACCCCGTTAACGCTATGGGAACGTCTAAGGCAATGATGGAAAAGGTATTCGTTGCGAAATCAAGAACGGTTAAACCAGAAAATACGCTTATCTGCGGAACACGTTACGGTAACGTGCTTTGTTCGCGCGGAAGCGTTGTTCCGCTTTGGATAGAGCAGATTAAAAACGGCGAGCCGATAACGCTTACAGCGCCTGATATGACCCGTTTTGTAATGTCTTTGGAGGAGGCAGTCGAGCTTGTTGTGTTCGCATTCCAAAATGCGCAGAGCGGCGATATAATGGTACAAAAAGCGCCTGCCTGCACAATTGAAGTGCTTGCACAGGCTGTAAAAGCGCTTTTTGATAAAGAAAACAAGAGCGAAATCAAGATTATCGGAATCCGCCACGGCGAAAAAATGTATGAAACGCTTCTTACAAATGAAGAATGCGCAGGCGCAATCGATATGGGCAATTTCTACCGTGTACCTGCCGATAAGAGAGATTTGAATTATGATAAATATTTCAAGGAGGGCGACGAAAAGCGCAATCCGCTTACCGAGTTTAATTCCAATAATACAGAGCTTCTCACGGTAGAGCAGGTTAAGGACAAGCTCCTTACCTTGAAATACATAAGAGAAGAGCTTGAACATTTTGAATAAAATCAGATTCGTGCCTTATGACACGGAAAGGAACGGACAGAATTATGAAAATTCTTATTACGGGCGCAAAAGGCTTTGTGGGAAAGAATTTTGCGGCTACGCTGAAAAATATAGCTAACGGTAACGATAAATCGAGAGGAATTGACAAGGAAAATTTAGAGATATTCGAGTATGATATAGATTCCGACCCGAAAAGCTTATCGGAATACTGCGAAAAAGCGGACTTCGTATTTCATCTTGCGGGAGTAAACCGCCCAAAGGACGAAAGCGAATTTATGAAGGGAAATTTCGGCTTTACGTCAACCTTGCTGGATACGCTCAAAAAATATGATAATAAAGCGCCTGTGCTTATCACGTCTTCGATTCAGGCATCTCTCGACAATCCTTACGGAAAGAGCAAAAAAGCGGGTGAGGAGCTTATGTTTAACTACGGACGCGAAAACGGAGTTAAAACGCTTGTGTACCGCCTGCCGAATGGTGTCGGAAAATGGTGCAGACCGAATTATAACAGCGCCGTTGCGACGTTTTGCAATAATATTGCAAACGATTTGCCGATAACGGTAAACGACAGGGCACACATGATGCACCTCGTTTATATCGACGATATTGTAGACGAATTTATCTGCGCCATAAAGGGGCAGGAGCATAAAAACGGCGACTTTTGCGAGGTTCCCGTTACGCATAAAATAACGCTCGGTGAAATTGTCGATTTGCTTTATTCCTTTAAGGAAAGCCGGCGGAATTTGAGTATTCCGAATCAGGCGGACGCATTTTCAAGGAAGCTTTATGCAACATATATAAGCTATCTTCCGAAAAACGAGTTTGCATATCCGCTTAAAATGAACGTTGACCCCAGAGGCTCGTTCACGGAATTTTTGAAAACGGACGAATACGGACAAGTTTCCGTTAATATTTCGCGTCCTCATATCGTAAAGGGCAACCATTGGCATCATACGAAAAACGAAAAATTCCTTGTTGTAAGCGGTAAGGGCGTTATACGCTTCAGACACCCCGAAAGCGACGAAGTAACGGAATATTTCGTAAGCGGAGATAAGCTTACGGTTGTGGATATACCCACAGGCTATACGCATAATATAGAAAATCTGGGCGATACGGATATGGTTACGATTATGTGGGCGAACGAAAAGTTTGACCCCAATAAGCCCGATACCTATTTTTTGGAGGTTTAATTAATTTTCCGCACAAACCTGTGAAAAAACCATAACGGCACGGAAAGGAACAAACGGAACAATGAATATAAAAAAGAAATTAAAAAACAATAGGACGTTTATATGGCTGTACAATAAAATCTTTAATAAGTATAACATAAAAAAAGGAAACAAGCTTATATTGCGGAGATGCCGCACGGGGGGGGGTATCTTCACTGTAAAAGGGGTTAATAACACCGTTATTATCGACGCCGGAGCTATACTGAAAAATCTGCAAATAGATATTTTCGGAAACAATAACGAAGTATTTATAGGAAAAAACGTAATTGCGCATGACTTAAAGATTTGGCTTGAGGATGACAATAACAAAATAAATATTTCCGATGATGTTACGGTTTCGGGAAATACTTCTCTCGCTTGTATAGAAGGGACGGAGATTTTCGTAGGGAAGGATTGTATGCTGTCCAGTAATATACACATAGTTACGGGAGACAGCCATTCGCTCATGACATTATCGGGAGAAAGATTTAATCCTTCCAAAAGTATTCATATAGGCAGCCATGTTTGGATAGGTACGGACTGCAGAATTTTGAAAGGCGTTCATATAGGCGATAATAATGTTATAGGAGCCGGAAGCCTTGTAACAAAGAGTTTTTCGGATAATAATACAATTATAGCCGGTGTTCCGTCTAAAATAATAAAAGAAAAAATCCTTTCTTGGATACAATAGATAGTGATAGTTCTAAGAATGATGGTAATA
>USLP01000282.1 GCA_900555525.1 uncultured Eubacteriales bacterium | reverse complement strand
GGTTTTGGTAAATTGCGTTCGCCGTTCCCTTATACCAATGTCCCGTAGGTCCCGCAACGTACGGGGGCAGAATACTTACTCCGCCGTACATACGGTCCAAGTCCCACGGCTGACCGTTTCCGATATATGCGTTCAGCTCAAGCGGCTGATACTGCGTCAGCACACCTACCGTATCAATTGATGAATTTACGCAGTTTGAAATAGGAAAATCGATTATTTTATATTTTCCACCGAAAGGAACGGCAGGCTTTGCACGCTCCTTTGTCAGGACGTAAAGTCGGTTTCCCGCTCCTCCGGCAAGGAGCATTGCAACCATTTCTTTTTTTCTGATCATTGATTTTTCAAGTCCTTTCTTGTATGTTTACGAATATTCTTTTTATATAAGAAGATTGTGGAAAAAGGCGGTATGTTCAGTGAGAGATAATAGTGCTTGCCGTGCTGCTCGCCTTTTTTTGCCGTGTATGAGGTGAGCTTATCCGTACTTCCTCCGAAATCTTTCATATCTGTGGAAAAAACGAGATTATATTTTCCGCTTTTTTCGACGCCGAGCTTATAATTTTCATGATTTAACGATGAAAAATTACATACCGCAAGCACGGTATTTTCCGCCGTGTCTTTTCTGTAAAACGAAATAACGTTGTTGTTATCGTCATCACAGCTTGCCCAGTCAAAGCCGTCCCAGGAATCATCGCATTCCCAGAGCGTGGGTTCGCTTTTGTAGAATTTATTAAGTTCTTTTATAAAATGCTGATATTTTTTGTTAAGGTCATTTTTTAAGATACCCCAGTCAAGCTCCTCCGATTCGTTCCATTCCTTTTTCTGCGCAATATCTCCGCCCATAAAAAGAAGCTTTTTTCCGGGGTGCGCATACATATATCCCAAATACGCACGCAAATTTGCAAATTTTGTTTTTTCATCTCCGGGCATTTTTCCGATTAACGAGCCTTTCATATGCACAACCTCGTCATGCGACAGCGGAAGCACATAATTTTCCGAAAAAGCATACGTAAGCGAAAAGGTGAGATTATTATGAATACCTTTTCTGTAAAGCGGGTCGGTGCGCATATACGAAAGCGTATCGTTCATCCAGCCCATATTCCATTTATAGTTAAAACCAAGTCCGCCGTCATGAACGGGATAGGTGATTTTCGGCCATGCCGTGGATTCCTCGGCTATCATAAGTATTCCTTCATATTCCGAAAATACTCTCGAATTAAGTTTTTTGAAAAATTCAATAGCCTCCAGATTGCCGTTTCCGCCGTATTTGTTCGGCTCCCATTCGCCCGTGCGCTTTCCGTAGTCAAGATAAAGCATAGACGCAACAGCGTCAACTCTTAAGCCGTCAACATGATATTTTGAAAACCAAAAGCACGCATTTGAAATAAGGAAAGACAAAACCTCGGGCTTTCCGTAGTCAAAAATTCTCGTTCCCCAATCGGCATGCTCGCGCTTTTTGGGGTTTTCATATTCATAACAGCAGCTTCCGTCAAATTCGTAAAGACCGTTTTCGTCTTTCGGAAAATGTGCGGGAACCCAGTCCAAAATAACGGCGATTCCGTTTTTATGACATTCGTCTATGAAATACATAAAATCTTTAGGTTCGCCGTAGCGTGAAGTCGGCGCATAATATCCCGTAACCTGATAACCCCATGATTTATCATAAGGGTATTCGCTCATCGGCATGAGTTCAACGTGCGTATAATTCATGCTTTTTAAGTAGGGGATAAGCTCCTGCGCCATTTTTTTGTATGAAAATACGTTTCCGTCCTTATATCTTTTCCAGGAGCCGAAATGCACTTCGTAAATATTTACGGGCTTTTTGTAGGGCGCTTCCTTGCGTTCGTCCATCCATTTTTTATCATTCCATTCGTATGAATCGAGCGAATAAACCTTTGAAGCCGTCTGCGGACGTGTCTCCATATGAAATCCGTACGGGTCAGCCTTTAAAATTTCTCTGCCGTCGGGTGTTACTATAAGATATTTGTAGGTATCAAATTCTTTTACGTTTTCGATAACACATTCAAAAATTCCGCCGTCCGTAATGCGTCGTGCAATGTGTGCCTTCGGCTGCCAGGAGCAAAAATCTCCCGTAACGTAAACGCTCGACGCTTTCGGCGCCCAAACTCTGAAAACACAGTAATCATCATAAAGATGAGCTCCCATAAATTCCCAGGCGCAATAGTTTGTTCCTTCGTGAAATAAGTATTCTGCCAGGCTTGTATCGGGCAGTATAAATTCTTTTTTTTCTTCTTTTTTTGTCTGCTTTTTTTCTGCTTGTTTTTTTCTCATTTTACTGTTGCCTCCGAATCAGTGTGCTATATAGTATATCATAAAATTCTTAATAAAAAAATACAAATGTGTCGAACATATCTTTTTTATTTATATTATACTATATATTTGTGATAAAATAAAGTCTTTTCAGTAAATTTGTATAAGTTTTACATATTCTACAAAAATATTGTATTAATTTTAGGAAAATTATATACAATTAATTATATGTTTTTAATGAAAATCCGATTTTTGAGTCCAAAAAACTTTTATTTTCTTGACATTTCCCCGATAAAGTTATATAATATCAGTATCGGAAGTATGGGATTACTATATTTTCGAGACATGGAGGAACGTGTATGATTGTTAATTTTGATTCAAAAAACAGCTTTTATAAATCGCCGTTCGGCGCGGTAAAGGAAAACACGAGCGTCATGTTCAGCGTAACTGCGGCAGACGGTGTTTATATCGACAGCGTGCGTATTGTGATTTTGAAAAATGATTTTGTGCATACGGAGCATTATTTAAGCTATGTCGGATTTTTTGACGGTATGCATAAATACAGCGCGAATCTTTCATTTAAGGAAACGGGAATCTACAGATATTATTTTATAATAAATTCGTTTTCGCTCAGCGAAAACGTACCTTAAGAACGAAAGAGTAGCACGAAGAGAAAACATTCGAGCAAGCGTATGCGCCGCGAGGATGTTGTCTC
>USLP01000281.1 GCA_900555525.1 uncultured Eubacteriales bacterium | reverse complement strand
GACCGAACGGCAAGGTTTCCGTCTCTGTTCCGTCCGAAAAATTAAGCTGCGCCTTTATGAATATATTTTTTAATTCCTCGCCCAAAACAATGCTGTTTCGGCTTGAAAACTCCGTATATTCGCCGTCTTCACCGGTTGATTTAAGCCAAACAATGCTTTCACATTCGCTTTCGGAATTATGCTTTGCCATTATTCTTTGCATAGTCATGGGAAAGCCTGAAATCTGCGCGCCGAGCGGAGGGCGGGGCTGTGGTTTTTAAATCTATGATTTTTTCCTTTACCGCTCTGCCGTCCGTATCGTATATATCGCAAAGTCTGATTTTATAATCGGTTTCATATTCGAGCGGATTTTTATAATCAATTTTCAAAACATTTTCGTTTATGATATACGTAAACGGTATTTCTTCTCCGTCCTTTGTTACGGAAATACAGCTTTCGGAAAAACGCTCCGTGTCTATCGAATTTGTAAAATTAACCGTAAACGAATCAACGCTCGTCTTTTCGGTATCCGTGGTTTTTACTATTTCCATAGGGTAATACGTTTCTATTTTAATATCGTCAAAATAGTAGTCATAGCCCTTTACACCGCCGTTTAGTATACGAAGATGCTTGAAATTTCCCTTTATATTGCTTCCGAAAACAAGAGGCTGCGCATTAAGCTTAACATCGTCAAGATATACGTCAAACGTTCTTTCCGAAATGGTAAAAACCGCTTTTAGCTTATACGCTTTATCATTTTCGATTTTCTTTTTCAAAAATATTTCCGCGCCGTTGTCCTGCGATTTCAAATTGCCCTCTTGGTCTACCGTCAGAAAGGTTATCGAGCCTGTGTCAAACGTTAAGCTCCAAAGCGGAACAATACGGTAAAACTGCAGATTGGGCTTTGCGTTTTCATTTGTTATCCTAAATTCGTAGCTTATTTCGACAGCCGCTCCCGTGGAAAACGACTTTTGAATAAACGGATACAAAAGCTCGTCGGGATTGTCCTTTCCTCTGATATGAATATTCAGGCATTTATCGTTTTCATCGTCATTTCTCGGATTTTTCACATAATTAATATCTGCGCCCGTATCGCTCGACGCGTTTGATATGTTCATAATCTCCCAGCCTAAAAGCGGATTTTCCTCCGAAAAATCCACGTTTGCCACCTCCTGCGCAAAGCCTGCGCAGGAAGATACCAAAAGCATTAATACAAGTAAAATCGCCGTATATGCCGTTTTCCTTTTTGAATACAAATTTTTCATTTATATTCTCCTTTCAAAATCAGCTGTTTTTGTTGTAAATGTCCTTTATTAATTTATAATCGCCGATTTGATTCATTTCCTTCATGAAAGAATCCCATTCAGACATACTTTTTGCGCCCGTGATGAATGAAAATACGTTTTCCTGCGTATACGTCCAAAGAGCCGTAACAAGCGTGCTTGTTTCCTCCGTTTCGTCTGCCGTCATGCTTACGGGAGGCTTATCGTCATTGGGATTTACAGAAGCGTCTCCGTATGCCTCAGACGTGAATTTCCAGAAGTTTTCATTCTGCCATTTTCCGTCCTTATAAGCAGGTACGGGCGACAAAAGCTTAATTGCGCTGTCGGTATCGTTAGGCATAAACTGTATACCGCATTTTACGCTCTGCGACTGATTTACTCCGTATTCCGCAAGCTTAAGCTGGGGATTTTCCGCATTTTTTATAACGTGCGTGTAATCTCTTTCGCCGTTTTCGTCCTTTGTAAACGTTACGCCCTCAACGCCCCAGTTTGCAAGCTCGGTCATCTTATCGGAATACTGATAGTCAAGAAGCTTAACGATAAGGTCGGGGTGTTCGGCTTTTGTGGAAATCGCCGTCATATAGATAACGTTCAGGCTCTTGCCCTTAACGTTTGACGAGGATTTCCAAGAAATTTCGTCATAAAGGTTTTTCGGGTCTGCTATAATTCCCCATTCAACGCCGTTTCCTTTGTTGTTTATGTACTGATTTATTCTTCCGCCCATAAGTCCCGGTACCATAAACGCTTTGCCGTTAATCATTTTCTGCATGGTCTGGTCGGAGCTTTGCGTAAGAAATTCGGGGTCTAAAAGACCTTCCGCATAAAGCTTTCTCAAATATTCAACAGTTCCCTTGAAACGTTCTGCGTCGTCAACGGGACCGTATACGTATTCTTTGCCGTTATAATAAATATTGGGGTGCGTATGGTTAACTCCCAAAAAGTAATTTACAAAATTTGCGGGCGAACCCAAGAAGCTTATGGGATAGCTGTCGGGATATTTTGCTTTTAAAGCCTTTGCCGCTTCATAATATTCCTGCAAGGTTTCGGGGATTTTTATACCCTCTTTTTCAAAAATATCCTTACGTATTGAATTGACTGCCTGCGTTCCCGTATTGTTTCCCGTGCTTGAATTTAAAAACGCATAAATTTCTCCGTCCGACGTTTCGATTCTCTTGCGTTCGTTTCTTGTGTTTAAATATTCCGAATAATACGGCATCATATCCTTATATTCGTTAAGGTCAACAAGCTGTCCCGCTTTTCCGAGCTGCATGGAATTGTTTACGGGATCCGTTATGATTATAAACACGTCCGCAAAATCTCCCGAAGCAAGATATACCTGCTGTTTCTGCATATAGTCCGATATAGCCTGCTCCTGCCAGTCTATATTGATTTTCATGCCCATGTAGTCCTCCATATACTCCTGCCACTTATCCTGTGCCAAGGTACCCAAGGGCGATTTTGAGAATATCGGATTATAAACCGAAAACGAAAGCTCCGAAACATTTTCCGATACTTTTCTCTGCTTTTTTCCGCAAGCGCACAACGCGCTCATGCCTACCGACAGCGCCGCCGTCAATGCCATTGCTTTTAATAACTTTTTGTTCATCTCTCTTTTCCCTTTCTTTATATAAATTTAATTATTATCCTTTTACGCTTCCTATCATAACGCCCTTAACAAAATACTTCTGCAAAAACGGATATACGCAGAGTATGGGCGCCATAGCCGCC
>USLP01000280.1 GCA_900555525.1 uncultured Eubacteriales bacterium | reverse complement strand
TATACATATCGGTGATAATGTCACCGTAAATACTGGTTGTACATTTGTCGATTGCAATAAGATTACCATAGGGAACAATGTGCTGGTAGCACCTAATGTACAAATCTATACGGCAACTCACCCGGTAGAGTTTAATGAACGACTTGTATTGACAGAAACCCCGGATGGCTGTAAGTATGTCCGTCGAACTTTTGCCCTCCCTGTCATGATAGAGGATGGCTGCTGGGTTGGCGGTGGAGTAATTATTTTACCGGGAGTGACAATAGGGCAAAAATGTGTGATTGGTGCAGGAAGTGTTGTAACCAAAGATATTCCGGCAAATAGCTTGGCGGTAGGAAATCCTTGCCGGGTGATACGGAAAATCAATCAAATGTAAGGTTATGATTAAATTAGTAGCCTTTGACTTAGACGGTACAATCGGAGATACAATTCCCATGTGCCTCAAAGCCTTAAAAAAGGCAGTAACTCCCTATGTTACTCTTAATGATGTATCCGAAAATGATATTTTAGAAACTTTTGGACTAAATGAAAAAGGGATGATAAAAAAACTTGTTGGTTATAATTGGGAAAATGCTTTGGATGACTTCTACGTGATATACGAACAAATGCATATAATGTGCCCTCGTCCTTTCGACGGTATAACAGAACTGATTGAGAAGTTAAAAAAGAAATCTATTCTTATTGCTTTGGTTACAGGAAAAGGAGAAAAGAGCTGTGCGATAACATTACGTCAATTTAATATGGACACGTGTTTTGATAAAGTAAAAACTGGAAATCCTTTCAAAAATAATAAAGCAGAGAATTTTAGGGAACTGCTCGCAGATTATAAATTACAACCGGATGAAATGATATATATAGGTGATACAGTTTCAGATATTGTGTCTTGTAGGGAAGTTGGAATACGATGTTTATCTGCTTCATGGATAACTTCTTGCTTAGATGCACAAAAATTAGAAGCTCACAATGCTGGGAATGTTTTTTATTCAATAGCTTCACTTGAATGCTATTTAATGGGATGACAAATATATGTGCTTAATAAAAAAACATTTAGTATTTCTATTGTATGAACAAAATATCAGATTTGAGTTTCTTTCGATTATTATCGGAATGCTCACAACGTAAAGTTTTCGGTATCAGAGTTTATGGAAGCTATTGAGGAATTGGCTATTCATTTGGCTGATTTCAGTATCAGCGAACAGGATAATAGCGTTTTATTACGCTATTTTTCATTCGGATTACATAGACTTAAATCGTATCATGTACGGTTTGAGCAAGAAAAAAATGCCTTATTTGTATCCCATTGATGAAGCGATTGGGCTACTGAACAATGAAATACGCCTTGTGGAATGGCGTATCAAGTACCCGGAGCAATTCAAATCACACTTTAACAAACAACCTTTTTCCCCTCTTTATTTGGCAGACAAAACAAATCTGATTGATATAATGGAAATTATCAGCGGTTTATTCCTTTCCAAACATATCGTCTATAAAAATGATAAACCTACTTTCTTGTCCGACTTGTCTAAAGTTACAGGCGCATAATCTATGTTTACTGCCTTTTGCATTTTTTCTATTTCTTCGCATGATTTCTTAACATAATCGGGATGAACATGAAATCCCATAACATAGAAATCTCCGTACATTTCGCGAAGCTTTAAAGCCTCGTCATTGCACGCTTTTATAACGTCCCATTGGTTTCCGCCGTTTTTCAAAATATCGCCATGACCTATAACGGAACCGCAAATTTTGGAAACGCCAAGCTCTTTCATGGTTTTAACCGTGCTTTCGGCGCTCATATTGCAATATTCCTTATGACCGCAGATATTGCTTTTTTGCTCTATAAACGGGTGCGTATGAAAATCTATAACTTCAAATTCTTTCATTTTTACAAATCCTTTCCATACAAAAATACTCTCAGAAGGACGGTTAAAAATAACCGTCCTTTGATCGTCTTTATAATTATATTGTTACGTTTACAACGCTGTCGCTTTCGTTATACGGAATGAATTTCTTTTCATTTTTTGTTATTGTGATGTGTTACACCTCTGAACACTCTCGTAACCTTTGCTGGGAGCATTTCCTCCGTTAAGCACGGGTCAACCGTAAGACCGTCCCACTCCGCTCTTACGCCGAGCATATACTGCGTAACAGCAACATACATCCATGCCGCCGTACCCGTAAGCCACGAAACGTTAGCCAGACCGAATTTATCGCTTTCGGGACCGAAAATGTTTGAAGCGTAAACATAAGGCTCTGCCTTATAACGCCATTCGCCCGCTTTTTCCTGCGCAATCATCGGAAGAAGCTGATGATAATACTTATATGCGTTTTCGGGACGCTTCAGCATACATTCGGCAATAATTGCCCATGTGTTTGCATGGCAGAATACGCTTCCGTTTTCACCGCAGCCCTTATTGTAGCACGTGAGCGCGCCGTCCTTTGTGGGATAATCGGTCGTCATTGAAGGCTCGATTTTCTTTATTCCGAGCTCTGTGTCAAGATATTTCTTAACGCTGTCCATAGCCTGTACCTGCTTATCCGCGTCTCCAAGCTTGGATATTACCGCCCAGCTCTGCGCATTAAGCCAAATTTTTGCCTGCGGTTCTTTTTTGGAGCCGATAAACGTGCCGTCGTCCGTAATACAGCGTCTGAACCATTCGCCGTCCCATGCAACGGTATTAACAAGCTTTTTCTGTTCTTCATATATATCATAATATTTCTTGCTGTCCTCGCCCTTTAATTCGGCAAGCTTCGCAATCATCGGCAATACTGTTCCGAGCTGCATACCCGTCCATATGCTTTCGCCTTTACCCTCACGGCAAACCTTATAAAGCATATCGTTCCAGTCGGAGGAAAGCATAAGCGGAAAACCGTGGCTGCCGATTTTTGACATACAAAAATCAATAGATTTTTTGATATGCTCCCAAACCGTTGCTTTGCCGCCGTCATAAAATTCAACAACCTCATCAAGATAATCGAGTGTGCCCTCCTCC
>USLP01000279.1 GCA_900555525.1 uncultured Eubacteriales bacterium | reverse complement strand
CGCTAGCCTGTCACGCTAGAGGTCGACGGTTCGAGCCCGTTCCGGGTCGCCAAATTCGCTGCTGTAGCTCAGTCGGTAGAGCGCATCCTTGGTAAGGATGAGGTCACCGGTTCAAATCCGGTTATCAGCTCCATAGTTTAAAGGTACGCAAAAGCGTACCTTTTTTCTTGACTTTTAGAACAATTTGAGCCGGTGTTCGAAGCCTTACCGATAGCCGTTAGAGAGCTAAACTAATCAAGCCTAAAAACCGCATTTTCTGCATATTCTTGCAAATGCTCGTTTGTAGTACGCTTGTACAACGGCAGTCGCCTTCGCAACAATCTGCTAAAAAATACGGCTTTTAGATGCGAAGCATTTTAACGTCAATAAGTTTATATAAAAATCAATGCAAAACAAGTACATATATACATAAATACGATTTTTGCAAGTCTTGCGCCGTTAAAACATAATTAGTTCAACTCTCTAACGGCTAATAGGGCTCACGAAAAAACGAGAAAACCTTTTCATAAATCGGCTCACCCTCGCTCGGTTCGGGCAGTTTATTTCTGCACGAGCCGAGATATGCCGCCGGGGTTTGCTTCAAAAGCTCGGTATCTATATCGTTAAGCTCGACAATATTATTGTTAAAAACGCCTTCGATGCCGTGAACCGCACCGTAAATTTTATCCGTTTTATCCGATTTTCTCGCTTCTTCGATTACTCCTGCAAGCGTTGCGTTTATTGCCGCCGTGGGACCTCCCGACTGTGCGGCAAGTATGTTATATTTCTCCATTTTTAGTTTTCCTTCCCCAAATTCAATTTATTATAAGCCTCCATACAGCTTTTAATTACTTTTCTTGCCTCATCGGCATTTTCAACTTTATTTACGATTGTTTCCTTATTTTCAAGCATTTTATAGACCTCATAGAAATGCTTTATTTCGGCAAAAAGATGGCTCGGAAGCTCGCTTACGTCCTTAAAAGTGTTATGATACGGGTCATTCTCGCATACGGCAATTATCTTTTCGTCGATTGCGCCGTCATCTATCATCTTTATAACTCCTATCGGATAACAATCTACAAGTGTCATCGGAAGTATACTTTCCGTACAAAGCACAAGAACGTCCAAAGGGTCTTTATCGCAGGCATACGTTCTGGGGATAAAGCCGTAATTTGCGGGGTAATGCGTCGAAGTATAAAGCACACGGTCAAGCTTCAAAAGTCCCGTTTCCTTATCAAGCTCATACTTGTTTTTGCCTCCCTTTTCAATTTCTATAACTGCCGTGAATCTGTTTTCCGAAATTCTTTTCGGGTTCATATCGTGCCAGATATTCAAAACAATCTTCCTTTCTTATTTTTTTATAAATTCATTCAAAATAGAATCTTTGGGTACATTAACTTTTATATCGTTTTCAATAAGAAAATATTTTTTCAAAAGAGATTTGTAATAGCCTTTGCTCTGTGCCGTTTTTGCACCCATATCGGAAAGATACATAAAATCCTCTTTCAAAAGAAAAATTTCATAATTTATAAATGTATTGAAAATTATATCCGCTTTTTTGAGATAACCGCCCGAATACCGTTTTTCTCCCGCCCGTACCATGTGCCAAAGGTCAATCGTCCAATCGGGATTTGCATTTCTGTAATGATAATCACGGATAAGCCTGCGTGCAAACCTTAAATCGTTATTTGTAAGCGAAGTGTTTTCAAAATCCACGCATGAATTTATCGTAACAAATATATTAAGGCATTTTCTGTCCTCGCCGAATGCCTTTAATATGCGGTTATTGTACGCATGGATTCCCTCGATAATAAGTATATCGTCTTTCTCTATTAATATACTTGTTTTCTTCTGCTCGTTTTTTGCCTTAAAATTAAACTGCGGAACGGCAACGGGTTTTCCGCTTTTTATATTTTTTGAAAATTCGTAAATTTCGTTTAAATCAAGAGCGAAAATGCTTTCAAAGTCGGGTGTGCCGCTTCTGTTTATGTGCTGTTTTGAGCTTGGAAGAAAGAAGTTGTCAAGCTCTATTATATGGCATTTTCTGCCCATATCGTTTAGCTTTTGGGAAAGCCTTGACGCTGTTGTGGTTTTTCCGCTCGCACTCTGACCGCACAGAAAAATACGCTCTATCCCATCGTTTTTCACTCTGTTTGCGCATTTTTCCAAAAAGCTGTCAAAAACGCTTTCGCATTTTTCTATGTATTTTTCGGGATTTTTTGAAAATTCTTTTTTGATATCATTATATTTTATCCGCTCCATCTTCCAAAAACCTCCTTTTTTTCGCAGTGATTTCTTCAATTTGTGAGATGTATCTCTGCGGATTTTTATCATCTCTCAATTTTGAAAACGGCTTTTTATCATTAAATCCGATAAGCTTTGACGCACTTCCTGCGCCGACCGCTACAACGGATGCCGTTTCCTCCATCATAACTATATTATACATACACGCATTGTTATCACGTATAAACCCGACGTTTTCAAGCGCACCGAGTGCGTTTTTCTGCCTATAAATATAATACGGTTCATATTTTTCGGATAGGGTTTCATACGCAAAGTCAAGCATTTTTTCCGTATCGGAATACGGCGAAAACTCGCTTAAATCCATATCGGAACACCGTTTTTTGCAAAGCGTATGCACTGTTATATCGGTTGGATTCAGCTTTATGATTTCAGAAAGCGTATGCTTAAAATCCAAAAGCGTTTCGTCGGGCAACCCTGCGATAATATCAGTATTTATTTTCATAATGCCTGCATTTTTTGCCGTGTCGTATGCACGCATAAAATCGTCTGCCGTATGTCTGCGTCCGATTTTTTTAAGCGTATTTTCATTAAGGCTCTGCGGATTTATGCTTATTCTTGTAACACCGTTTTCATAAAGCGCTTTCATTTTTTCCTTATCTATCGTATCGGGTCTGCCTGCCTCAACGGTAAACTCCTGCATATCGAGAAATTTGTCTTTGATTTTTCGGCACATTTCGCCGAGCTGTCCGCTCGTTAAAACCGTGGGAGTTCCT
>USLP01000278.1 GCA_900555525.1 uncultured Eubacteriales bacterium | reverse complement strand
CAGCCCTATCGGCGCCTTTTCTGTCATCGACCCCAGCGCCGTGACCAGCGGCCCTATCGGCGTCGTTTCTGTCATCGACCGCAGCGTCGTGACCAGCGGCATCTACGAGCGCGGCTTTACCATCGACGGCGTGCGGTATCATCACATCCTCTCGCCATGGACGGGGCTGCCGTCCGATTCCGACTTGGCATCGGCAACCATCATTGCAGAAAGCTCCATGGATGCGGACGCACTGGCGACAGCGTGCATCGTCCTCGGCAGCGAGAAAGCGCTCCAGCTCACGCAGGAGAACGGATATCCCGCGCTGATGATTCTGCGCGACGGCACGGTGATGATGAACGACCTGATGAAGCAATGGGGCTACACGTCCCTGCGATGATACGCTATTTTCCTTTGAAAATAGTATCAGCTTTCAATTTCACTTTTTCATAGTTCTCAGGAGGAGGCAATAAACCATGAGTGAAACCAAGACAACTCGGAAACAGCTTCCGGCGTACCTGATTCTGGCGCTGATTGCGCTGGCGGCGGCGCTGCTGGCGGTGCAGATTCTTGCGGTAACAGATGAGAATTTGCGTGAAGCATTAATCAAGCAAAGGAAAAAAGCGGAAGAAGATATACTTAAAAAGGACTCGGAAATAGTGTAACTGTTTTAGGGTCCTTTTTTATGCAAAATACGCATATATCAACTATAATATGAAAGGAAATTTATTAATTATGAAAAAAACGGTTCAGCTTTATGAAGGAAAGGCAAAAAAAGTATTTGCAACAGACAACGAGGATTACTGCATTGTTGATTACAAGGACGACGCTACGGCATTCAACGGCGAAAAGAAAGGCTCTATTATAGGAAAAGGCGTTATAAATAACAGAGTAACGAATTACCTTATGAAAATGCTTGAAGAAAACGGAGTTCCCACTCATTTTTATGAAGAAATTTCCGATAGGGAAACAATCGTGAAGAAGGTTTCCATAGTCCCCTTGGAGGTTATCGTGAGAAACATTTCCGCAGGTTCTTTTTCAAAAAAATACGGCGTTCCCGAAGGTATCGTATTTCCTGAACCGACAATTGAATTTTCGTATAAAAACGACGAACTCGGCGACCCCCTTATCAATTCATATCATGCAATCGCTTTAAAGCTTGCAACAAAAGAAGAAATAGAAACAATTAAAAATATGGCATTTAAAGTAAACGAAGTTTTGAAGAAATATTTTCTTACAAGAAATATCAAGCTTGTTGACTTTAAGCTTGAATTCGGACGCTTAAAGGACGGCACAATCGTTCTTGCCGATGAAATTTCTCCCGATACGTGCAGATTTTGGGATAAGGATACAAACGAAAAGCTCGACAAAGACCGTTTCAGAAGAGATTTGGGAAATGTTGAGGATGCATACAAAGAAATTTTATATAGAGTTTTGGGCGAAAGACAATAGAATTAAAGAGGTGTAAAATGTTCGATAAGCTTCACGAAGAATGCGGTATATTCGGTATATACAATAATGACAATATAAATACTGCTTCCTCAGTTTATTACGGCTTGTTTGCGCTCCAGCACAGAGGTCAGGAAAGCTGCGGAATTGCAATAAACGACGACGGAATTATTTCCTGCGTAAAAGACGTCGGACTTGTAAACGATGTTTTTGACAAGGAAAGACTTGAAACCATGGGGAACGGGAAAATGGCTATCGGTCATGTCCGTTACGGCACAACAGGCGTTTCGCAAAGACTTAACGCACAGCCGATAGTTGTAAATCATATAAAAGGCTGTATGGCTCTTGCGCATAACGGAAATCTTACGAATGCGTATGAGATAAGGCAACAGCTTGAAATGAACGGCTCGATATTTCATACAACGAGCGATACAGAGGTTATAGCGTATGAAATAACAAAAATGCGTCTGACTTCAAAATCAATAGAAGAGGCTGTCTGTAAGGCGATGGACAGTATAAAAGGAGCGTATTCGCTTCTTGTTATGTCGCCGTCAAAGCTTATTGCGGCAAGAGACCCTAACGGATTTCGTCCGCTTTGCTTGGGAAAAATAGATAACAGCTATATGTTCGCTTCCGAAAGCTGTGCCTTTGCGGCTTCGGGCGGCGAGTTTATAAGAGATTTGCTCCCCGGTGAAGTTGTGGTTATAGATAAAGACGGAATACGCTCTATTACGGATAACTGCAAAAAAGCAAAACCGTCCTTGTGCGTGTTTGAATTTATTTATTTTGCAAGACCCGATTCCGTTATAGACGGCGCTTCCGTTCATCAGGCACGTCTGAATGCGGGCGCTTTTCTCGCTCTTGAACACCCTGTTCAGGCAGACGTTGTTGTCGGTGTTCCCGATTCGGGTCTAGACGCGGCAATAGGCTATTCGCATCAGTCGGGCATACCGTACGGAATAGGACTTATCAAAAATAAATATATAGGAAGAACCTTTATCGAGCCGGGACAGGCAATGCGTGAGGATAAAGTGAGAATAAAGCTTAACGTTATAGAAAAAACCGTTAAGGATAAGAGAGTTGTTTTGATAGACGATTCAATTGTAAGAGGTACAACCTGCGCAAGAATTGTAAAACTGCTTCGTGAGGCAGGTGCAAAAGAGGTTCATATGAGAGTTTCCGCTCCTCCGTTTAAAAATCCGTGCTATTTCGGAACTGATATAGATTCGAGAGAAAACCTTATTGCAAATCAGCATACGGTTAAGGAAATCGCCGAAATTATCGGAGTTGATACGCTCGGATATTTAAGCGTAGACAGCGCAAAAAAAATCGCAAAAACCACAACCTGCGGTTTTTGTACGGCTTGCTTTGACGGCGACTACCCCGTAAGCGTACCCGATAAGCCTTTAAAATCAAAATTTATGTTTAAGATAGGAGAATCGACAGATGAAAAGCTACAGTGAAAGCTATAAAGCGGCAGGCGTTGATATAACGGCAGGCTATGATGCGGTAACGCTCATGAAAAAACATATAAAAAGAACCGAAAACGAGGGAATGCTATCTGATATTGGCGGCTTTGGCGGATTTTTTCTCCC
>USLP01000277.1 GCA_900555525.1 uncultured Eubacteriales bacterium | reverse complement strand
TTGGTGAAATTCCAAAACCGACAGTTACAGTCCGGATGTGAGAAGACGTTTTTGTATGCTTTTGTACTTTTACGCCAACACCCAAAGATTACAGACAGTCTTTGGGTGTTTTTTAGGAGGAATGTAAAAATGAAAAAGGATTACAAAAAAATCACAACAATCGGTATGCTGTGCGCCGCCGCATATATTGCGGTTGTTTTATGCCGTATTCCCGTAGTGCTGTTTTTGAGTTATGAACCCAAAGACGTAATTATCACAATCGCAGGCTTTATCTTCGGACCTTTAACTTCGTTTGTTATTTCCGTAATCGTATCGTTTATCGAAATGATAACGATAAGCTCGACAGGACCGTGGGGATTTTTTATGAATATGCTTTCAAGCTGTGCCTTCTCTTGCACCGCCGCATATATATATAAGAAAAAACGCACGCTTTTCGGAGCGGCTGTCGGACTTTTATCCGGTACGGCAGTTATGTGCGCTTTAATGATTATTTGGAATTATCTCATAACCCCGATTTATATGAATGTACCGAGAGAGCAGATTGTAAGCTTGCTCGTTCCTGCGTTTCTGCCGTTTAATCTTTTAAAAGGCTTTTTGAATACCGCATTGACGCTAATCGTGTATAAACCGCTCGTAAAAGCCTTGAGGGGCGCAGGGCTTATCCCCGAGCGTGCGGAAGCAAGCCGACGGAGCTCATATCTGGGAATTACGCTCATTTCACTTCTGATAATCGCAACCTGCGTTTTCTTTATTCTGATATTGCAAGGAAAAATATAAGAATTTTGCCGTAATATTTGTACTGTAACAAAATTTGCAGTCCTTCATAAAATGAAAATGAAGATAAAACCGATTTTATCTTTTTGAAAACTAAAAAACAGGAGGATAATATTATGGCAAAAGATTGCACAACGCAAAACAGAGGCTGGAACCCCAAGGACAGCGTTTGTATCCATACCGACAAAATTTACGACGCCTGCAAAGACAAAGACTGCATCGTCGACGCGAGAGTTTATCTTACGTCCGTTGGGCAGGAGCTTGTTGACAGGGCTATAAACATTAAAGTTAAGAAAGCGGAAATCATCTGGATTTATACGGACGTTGAAGAAGTGCCGTTTAACCGCGGATATTACACGGTAGACCTGAAATATTTCTTTAAGGTTTACCTCGACATCTTCACGGGAGTGGGCAGACCCGTTACCGTTGAAGGACTTGCGACATTCGACAAAAAGGTTATACTTTTCGGTTCGGAGGGCAAGGCGAAAATCTTTACATCAAGCTACAGACCGAATGAGCAGGACGTTTTATATTCCGTTAAAAACAACCTGCCCAAAGCAATCGTTGAGGTTGTTGAACCTATTGCGCTTTCGGCAAAAGTTTTGGAACGCAACAAATGCAATTGCTGCTGCGCTATAGACTGCTCCAGCATACCGGCAGAAATATGCAGCTGCTTCGACGATGAACTCATCGGAGACGAAAGAGATAAAAACGTATTCGTTACGCTGGGTCTGTTCTCGATTATTAAGCTTGAAAGAAACGTACAGCTCTTGATACCGGCTTATGATTTCTGCGTTCCCAATAAGGAATGTGTGGGTGCAACGGAAGACAATCCCTGTGATTTGTTCGACAACATCTGCTTCCCGCTTGACGAATTCTTCCCGCCCTCATCAATGCCGTGCGATAACAACAACACCTGCGAGGGCTCTGTAAACAGAGACTGCGGCTGTGGCTGCAAATAATTCAAACTATGCTTAAAACGGGAGTTTTCATACTCCCGTTTTTTATTTTTTATGCGCATAAAAACAGTCAAGGTATGACTATCGGGTGGAGATAAGCCATACCTTGACAAAGTATATATGAGAGATGGGTGCTTATTAATCGTCGTCTCCCTGGAGTGCGTCGTAGTCGGTTTCGCCTGTACGAACCTTTACGACATTTTCAACATTGTAAACGAAGATGTTTCCGGCGCCGATGTTGCCTGTGTAAAGCGCTCTTCTTGCGGCTGTTACAACCTTTTCTACGGGTACTTTGGAAACTACAATTTCAACTTTCATCTTGGGGAGCAGGTTAAGCTCAATTTCAACACCTCTGTAATACTGTGTTGTACCTTTCTGAACGCCGCAGCCCAAAACGTTTGTAACTGTCATACCTGTTACGCCTATTTCGTTCATAGCGGCTTTTAAGTTCTCAAATCTGCTCTGTTTTGCAATAATAACAACTTTAGATATTTTTGCTGTGCCTTCTTCACGTGCCGCAGCGGCAGACGGTGAAAGCTTAACGGGAACCGCTTCCTCAACGGGAGTAACTCCGTATTCTTTTACAGTATCGATTGCGGGTACAAAGTCTGCGTAAGCGCTTGCCAAGCCGTGCTCTGTTGCGTCAAGACCGATAAGCTCTTCTTCCTCGGAAACTCTTAAACCGACGGTTTTGTCGATTACCTTAAACGTTACCCAGATAAGCGCCGCTGTCCATGCGATAATGCACACGATACCTAAAAGCTGTATGCCCAAAAGTGTTGCGTCGCCCGTATAGAAAAGACCTTTCAGACCTGCGGGAGCGGCAGGGTTTGCCAAAAGTCCTACTGCGATTGTTCCCCAAACGCCGTTTGCAAAGTGAACGCCGACAGCGCCGACAGGGTCGTCTATGTGAAATTTGAAATCCAAAACTTCAACGAATACTACAACGAGTATACCGGAAACAATACCTACAACTATCGAGCCCAAAGCGTCGAGCGCATCACAGCCTGCCGTGATACCTACAAGACCTGCCAAGGAAGCGTTCAAGCACATTGAAACATCGGGTTTACCGTTTTTAACCCATGTATAAATCATACACATAACGGTAGCTACTGCCGGAGCGATTGTTGTTGTTGCGAAAATTGAGCCAAGCTCGCTTATGCTTTTTGCTGCGGCGCCGTTGAAGCCGTACCAGCCGAACCAGAGAATAAATACGCCAAGGGCACCGATCAACAGGTTGTGACCGAGAATAGGCTTCGGCTTGCCGTTCTTGTCATATTTTCCAATACGCGGTCCCAA
>USLP01000276.1 GCA_900555525.1 uncultured Eubacteriales bacterium | reverse complement strand
CCCCGCCAAGCTCGGGAATTTTATGAAGTTCTTTATACAAATCTACCGCAAGAGAGCAGTATTTTTCCAAATCTGTCTGCATTTTATAACCTCCGTGTATAAACATCTGATTTTTGACTACAATATTATTATACAATATTACATAGCTTTTGTAAAGGGGAAATTAAAATAAAAAACACACTTATTATTATATTTTCGTCCGTTTTTCTTATTTGCGCAGGCTTTGTGTTTGATTACTGCATGAATTACAAAACCGTTTCGGTAGAGCTTCATACTGTGAAATCATACAGTATGCAGGAAAAATTCTCGATATCGGGTGAAATTTTCAGAAAGAGCAATGTTAATTACGTAAAAAGCGCCGTCAAAAATCCGCTCCGTATAAAAGAGGGAGCATATGCGGGAATAACGGTTGACGGAAAATTTTACGACGGCTATCTCAAGGAGCTTACACGTCTTACGGGCGGTACGGCTGTCGCCTGCGTTTCCATAGTTTCGGACAAAGAACTGACGGGCAATGCCGACGCCGAGGTTTACGGCAATATATGCGAAAACGTTATAATGATTCCCGAAAACTGTATTTTCAATGATGAGGACGGTTTTCCGTCCGTTATGATTGCTTCACGGGGATACTTGGTAAAACGAAACGTTGCAGTCGGAAATATCAAAAATTCAAAAGGAGTACAGATAACGTCGGGGTTGTTTCCCGATGAAAAAATCGTAAAAAATCCAAAAGACGTCAAAACGGGCGACAGATACGAGCAATAATTTACACCATTATTTCCCTGCGGTAAACCGTGGGGGTTTTTTCGTATCTTTCCTTAAAGCGTCTGGAAAAATAAAACTGGTCGCAAAAGCCAAGTCTTTCGCTGATTTCGCCTATTAAAATATTTTTTGACTTTAACAGCTCTTTCGCCTTAAAAAACACAATATCGTCGATATATTCGCCGACGGTAACGCCGACCTCTGCCTTAAAATACTTTCTTATCGTACTTTCGGAAATAAAGAGATTTTTTGAGATTTCTTTTACGCTCAAATTTATTTTTGCATTCTTATGTATATACCGTATCGTCTTTTTCACGGTTTCGGAATAATCTTTGACTTCGGTTTTCGGAAAAGTATATATTTTTGAAAACTCGGTTATCGTATTAAAAACAGCGTTTTTAAGCGTTAAAAAGGAGAGATAATCCTTTGCATTGTAAAGCTTTATAAGGCTTTTTGTTTTTTCTTTGCCGTACGGCAATTGCAAAACCTTATTTATCCCCGAAAGGAGGTCATATTTATCGGTTTTTGTAATGGATACATGAAAATAAAGCTTTTCCATTTCTCCCCAGCCGTATGAAAAAGTAAAAAAAGCAGGGACGAGGTAGACATTGCCCGCTGTCATTTCAACCGTGCTTTCCTCGCTTTTCAAAAAGCCCTTGCCTTTCGTTACATAATAAAGGCGCGAAAACGGGTCGCACACGTTTTCGCAGTTCCACGTTTCGTCCAAAACCGCAATGCCGCTGTCTGTGATTTCCGCCTTTAAAGTATTTTCGCAAAATTCCGACCTGTATACTTCCATATATTTCACCGCCTCTATTTTACCGTTATCTCCATATTTTACATTAAAAAATTCATGGTATTTTCACGGCATATATGATAAAATAAAACCGTAAAACACATATTTACATATTAGCACTTTTTTTTAGAAAAGTCAAGAGTTTTTTAATAATAAAGAAAAGAGGTAAAAAATTATGTCAAGCTATGTTACAAGAAAAACACCCGGCGATACATCATGGTTTATTTATGACCGTTTCGGTATGTTTATTCATTTCGGACTTTATTCGCTCCCCGCACGTCATGAATGGATAAAAAGCTTTGAAAAAATCCCCGAAGAAAAATACCAAAAATATTTTGAGCATTTCAATCCCGATTTATATGACCCGAAGGATTGGGCACGTCAAGCACGTGAGGCAGGTATGAAATACGTTGTGCTTACAACAAAGCATCACGAGGGTTTCTGTCTGTTTGATACAAAATATACGGACTATAACGTAATGAATACGCCGTACGGCAAGGATATTGTAAGAGAATATGTTGACGCATTCAGAGCCGAGGGTATCCACGTAGGCTTTTATTACTCGCTTATCGACTGGCATCACCCCGATTTTACAATTGACAGAATCCATCCGAGACGTGATGACGAAAATGCCGAGGAATTAAACAAAGGCAGAGATATGAAAAAATATGCAAAATATATGAGAGATCAGGTTACGGAGCTTCTCACGAATTACGGCAAAATAGACGTTTTGTGGTTTGACTTCTCATATCCCGATGACCCGAAGCTTGATAAGCCATGGATGAAAGGCAAAGGAAAGGACGACTGGGAAGCGGAAAAACTTTTGAAAACGGCAAGGGCGCTTCAGCCTCATATTATCATAGACAACAGAACGCAGATTGAGCAGGATATATGGACTCCCGAACAGTATCAGCCTATGGAATGGATAAGGCATAAGGAAACGGGAGAGCTTCTCACCTGGGAGGCTTGCCAGACTTTTTCGGGTTCATGGGGTTACCATAGAGACGAGCAGACATGGAAATCGCCCGAAATGCTTATAGATATGCTTATAAACACCGTATGCATAGGCGGAAATCTTCTTATGAATGTAGGACCGACTTCACGGGGATATTTTGATTACAGAGCCGAAAAGGCTTTAAAGGTTTATGCGGACTGGATGAAATACAATTCACGCTCGATTTACGGATGCACAATGGCAGAGCCCGAATTTAAAGCTCCGAGAGGCTGCCGTTTGACGCAAAGCGAAGACGGAAAATGTTTGTATATTCATCTTATCGAATATCCGTTCACATTTTTGGAATTTGAGGGAATTGCCGATAAGGTAGACTATGCGCAGTTCCTGCACGACGGAAGCGAAGTACTTTTCACAAAAGGCGTTGAGCATTTCAGCGAGGGAAAAACCGAGCGAAAAGACTTGGGCGTATTCTCAATTCCGCCCGATAAAGCCGTTTATTACTGTCCTCACCGGAACCTCTACCTC
>USLP01000275.1 GCA_900555525.1 uncultured Eubacteriales bacterium | reverse complement strand
GGCTATAATAGCCTGCATTTCAATGGAATCCATTCAAAACGAAATGCACGGCGGACAGGCTATACCTGCGTTTGACTTTTATCTTGCGCCGTATGTAAGAAGCACATATATAGAAGAACTCAAAAAGCTTGAAAAGCTTATGGGCATAGACTTGGAAAAATATAAAAACGCAGAGCTCGACGATTATCTCACAAAGGACTTGGAAGGGCTTGAGGGTGAAGAACGTCTTGTTCAGCACGCAATAAACCAGACCGTAAACAGAGTTCATCAGGCTATGGAATCATTCATACACAATATGAATACCATTCATTCAAGAGGCGGAAACCAGGTTGTATTCTCTTCCATAAATTACGGAACCGATACGTCGGCAGAGGGCAGATGTATCATGAGAGAAATCTTAAATTCCACATACAGAGGTGTCGGAAACGGCGAAACGCCTATATTCCCCATTCAGATATGGAAGAAAAAAAGAGGTGTAAACTATCTTAAAGAAGATAGGAACTATGACCTTTATCAGCTTGCCTGCAAGGTTACGGCGAAGAGATTTTTCCCGAATTTCTTAAATCTTGACGCAAGCTTCAATCAGCACGAAAAATGGAGAGCGGACGACCCGGAACGCTATAAATACGAGGTTGCTACAATGGGCTGCCGTACAAGAGTTTTTGAAAACAGACACGGCGAAAAAACATCAATCGGCAGAGGAAATCTTTCTTTCTCCACAATAAATATTGTAAAGCTTGCTTTGGAATGTATGAATATAGAAGATGAAAACGAAAGAATCAAGTCGTTCTATGACAAGCTTGAGCATTGTATAAACGTTACGGCTGAACAGCTTTATGACAGATACACGTTCCAGAGAAGCGCACTCAAAAAGCAGTTCCCGATGCTTATGAACGGTATGTGGGAAAACAGCGAAAAGCTTGCGCCCACCGATACGGTTAAGGATTTACTCAAAACAGGTACGCTCGGAATCGGCTTTATAGGTCTTGCCGAAACGCTTATCGCTCTTACGGGTCATCACCACGGCGAAAGCGAAGAAGCACAAAAGCTCGGTCTTGAAATCGTTACGTTTATGCATGACAAGATTGAAGAAATCGCAGAAGAAAAGAATCTCAATTACAGCTTGCTTGCAACGCCTGCCGAGGGACTTTCGGGCAAATTCACAAAGAAAGACAGAGAAGTTTTCGGCATAATAAAGGATATAACGGACAAGGATTATTATACAAACAGCTCTCACGTTCCCGTTTGGTACAAATGCAGCGTTCAGCATAAGGCGGAAGTGGAAGCGCCTTATCATAAGCTTGAGGGCGGCGGACACATATTCTATGTTGAGCTTGACGGCGACGCAACACATAACCCTGCCTGCATAATGCAGACTGTTGACCTTATGGATAAGCTTGATATGGGCTACGGTTCCGTAAACCACACAAGAAACAGATGCTTAGACTGCGGATTTGAAAATGCGGAAAAGGATTTGAAAAAATGCCCCGTCTGCGGAAGTGAAAATATCGACGTTATTCAGAGAATAACGGGATATTTGGTAGGAAGCGTAAGCAACTGGAACGCAGGCAAAAAAGCGGAGCTTAAGGACAGGGTTACACATGACATATAATCTCGATACGCTTCTTCTTCGGATTATGAGCATAACGCACAGTTCATCGGTTGACGGCGAGGGTTTTAGGGACACGCTTTTCCTAAACTACTGCCCTCACCATTGCCCCGGCTGTCATAATCCGCAGACCTGGGATAAGGAAAACGGCAGAAACGTTACGCTCCGAGAGGTATATGACGACCTCACAAAAAGCAACGTAACAAACGTTACCTACAGCGGCGGCGAACCCTTTTGCCAGGCGAAAAACCTAACCGTTCTCACGAAATACTTAAAAGAAACAACGGATAAAACCTTTTGGATATATTCGGGTTATCTCTTTGAGGAAATAATGGCGGACAACGAAAAGCGTGAGCTTTTGGAGCTGTGCGACGTTCTCGTTGACGGAAGATTTGAAAAAAAGTATTTCAAGGAAAATCTGCGCTTTAAAGGCTCGGAAAATCAAAGGATTATAGATATCCCAAAAAGCCTTAAAGCAGGCAAACCAATACTGTGGGAAGACCCTTTTAAAGCATAAAAAATCCCCTCATTATGAAAAATGAGGGGGTTTTTTATTATACCATAATGGTATAATATTGTCAAGGGGGATTTTATATGAGATTAAAAAAATCAGAGAATCAAAACATATATCGCAAATAAAGCTGGCAATGGAGCTTAATATGAATCAAAACACTATAAGCCGTTATGAAAACGGCGAACGTGAACCGGGAATTGCCGAACTCATTTTAATTGCTGACTATTTCAATGTTTCGATTGACTATTTACTCGAAAGAACAGATAATCCAAATATTCAAAGATAAACAATTTATGTACCTCAAACAGTTTTACCTCATGTTTTTCTTCAGATCGTTTTTGAATACTGCGATTATTGTTCTGAACGGAGAGCCCATCAAAACTGCTATTATTTTTGCCGTACGTTTTTTATATTTTTTCGCCTGCGTGAATACAAATAATATCCTTTTTGTCTTTTTCTACCCACACGTCCGTTGCTGTCGGATTGTAAAAATGCTTTTCGTCCCAGCTTATTTGGATCATTTTTTGCGCTTTAAAATAATTATATATTTCGATATTTGTCGCATACCAAATTTTATCGTTTCCCGCAAGTTTTTCCACA
The DNA here is from genome assembly GCA_900555525.1 of uncultured Eubacteriales bacterium. Lineage (GTDB taxonomy): Bacteria > Bacillota > Clostridia > UMGS1840 > UMGS1840 > UMGS1840. The sequence continues at coordinate 315 of USLP01000275.1, read as the reverse complement.
ACCTCCGTAATATAATTCCAATCCGCTTCGGTTCTGAATTCGTGGCTGTGTCCCCAAATATAGAAAAGCGGATGCGTCCATTCGGAATCCAAACTGTTTAAAAATGTATCACAAAGTGCAAGGGCATCATTGTGGTGGCAGGTAGGCGACCACGCCAAAAAATCTTTGGGAAGACAAAATTCCATATTTGAAACAGTCGTTCTGCCGTACACAATTCCGCAGGAATCCAAAACCTGTTCAACATCACCGTCAAAGGAACCGCTCGGATATGACATACCGATAACAGGCGCTTCGGCGATTTTTTCAAGTATCTTT
>USLP01000274.1 GCA_900555525.1 uncultured Eubacteriales bacterium | reverse complement strand
TATAGCGGTGGCGGCGGCAGGCGTTACGGTTACAGCGACAATGCCCTCTTGGAACGAAAAGCTGATTCGGTATTTCAAGCCCACGGCAGAACAGACCGAAAGCCTGGCAGGCGCTGTAAATTCTCCCGAGATTTCACAAACAAATAACGGGGTTACGGTAAGCGTGCTTAATACCGTTGTCGACAGCCACGGGCTTTATACACTCTATGAGGTAACTCTCCCCGACGATATAACGGTAACACAGGAGCTTATGGATAAAAACTTATCATGGGATATGCGTTACCTGAATTTCAAAACAGACGAGCCTCAAAACGTTTACGGAATACGTTCCGAAAGCATAGATGTTGTGGATTTTTCCGAACACAAAATAACGTTTATGCTTTTTGAAAATACGGCGCACAAGATTTTGAATAATCAGATTGTGCGGTTAAAATGCGAAAACCTCGTTTATTTTGAAGATTTCGGAGACGGAAATGTCGAAAAAAAGCTTTTAAAAGAATGCGATTTTGACCTTTCGTGGGAACTGAATTATGAGGATTTGTCGAAAAAAATCGAAGTTAATAAACCTGTAAATCTTATAAATGGCAAGGAAAACACACTGAAAAGTGTTGAAATCTCTCCGCTTACAATTTGGGTACAGGTTGAAGGCGCTGACGCTATGGGCGTACTTAACCCGATTGTGAAAATGAAAAACGGCGGGGAATTTACCCTAAATGACAATGCGGCTTCGGGTGAATCGAACTGTTCCTTCGCCTCGTATACGGAAGAAAACGGCGGCGGCGAAACAACGTTGAACTTTCGGTTTTCAAAAATCCAAAGCATCTCCGACTTTGAAAGCATAACCGTAGGCGGTCTTACGATAGACCTCGGCTGAAAATTAATGTTTTAAAACCGTAAAAACTCTTGAAGACATCGTTTTCAAGAGTTTTTTTGCGGTGCGCATAAGTGTACAGAGAGCTTACAGTAGTATTGTTCCGATATTTAGTATTATATTGTATTTTAATTTCTTTTTAGATATGGTATAATTATAAAAAGATTTATATGTGCGTTTAACTTATATGCTGACGCATTGATAAAAGAAATAAATAAAATAAGGGGATATTGAAATGATTTTAAAAAATACAAATCTGCTTTTGAAAGAAAAACTGAAAAGCCGCGAATTTGATTCCTATGCCGTTCTTGTTTCGGTTGACGGTGATAAAGAATTCCTTCACTCACAAAGTGTTGACGGCGACACATATTTTGATATTGCAAGCATGGGAAAAGTGCTTGTAACGTCGACTTTAATTCTTAAGGCAATAGATGAAAAAAAGCTGTCGCTTGACGATACATTGCAGAATTTTTTTGATTGTGTGCCGAATGAAAAAAGAAACATAACAATTAAACAGCTTCTTACGCATACGTCGGGCATAGTAAGATGCGATATACCGCAAAATACGGCGGATAACGGCGCAAATGCGGGTGCGGAATTTATCTTAACCGGTTCACTTGCGTTTAAGCCCGGAACAAATCAGGAATATTCGTGCAACGGCATGCTTCTACTTGGGTACATACTGGAGAAAGTTTATGGAAAACCGCTGGAAGAAATTTTCAACGAAAAACTGAAAAAAACGCTTGGATATACAAGAAGCAAATTCAATATCGCAATAGACGAGCCAAATTCGGCTGTTTGCTACAGAACAAAAACCTTGGACGGGATTGATCACCCCTGGGACGATGAAAATATACGCATATTAAAAACAAGTGCGGGGTCGGGCGGTCAATTTTTCACAATGAATGATATTGAAAAATTCGGCGACGCAGTTATTGAGAAAAGTGCGTTGCTGTATTCCGAGGATATATTTGACGAAGCGGAAAAAAATTATGTAACGGATTTTGGAGAAGGCTGGGGATTGGGCTGGCTCTATGTTGACGGAAAGTATCCGCAGACAGGAAAGCTTTTTCCCATAGGAAGCTTTGGACACTGCGGTCATACGGGTACGTCGATGTTTTTCAGCCGTGAAAAAAACATGTATGTTATTATCCTTACGAACGCTACAAGATTTTTGAATATGAAAAATAATTTTAACGGATACGATTACGGTAAAATATGTGAAATGCGTGCAGATATTCACAATGCAATATCGGAGGATTTGAAGAATGAAGAATAAGAAAATGTTTGCGGACTTTACATTTTTAACATTAGGGTGTATATTGCTTTCCGTTTCAATAAATATTTTTCTTGTTCCCTTTAAAATTTCCGCCGGAGGAATATCGGCAATCGGAACAATACTTCTGTATTTGTTTGGGGTGAAAATGTCGATTACAAATTTAGTTTTCAACATTTTTTTATTTATATTCGGATATAAATATCTCGGAAAGGACGCAGTTTTTAAAACTGCTTTGGGAATTATACTGCTATCGGTCTTTTTGGAGATTACAAGCCATATTCCGCAATACACGCAAAATGAGCTTATTGCGGTTTTGTCGGGCGGAATATTAATGGGAGCCGGCGTGGGAATGATTGTAAGAATCGGCGCATCTACCGGCGGAAGTGATTTTGCGGGACTTATACTAAAAAAACTTTTACCTCATATTTCTCTTGCAAAAATAATTTTAATAATCGATTGCGTTATTGTTATTTTATCGGGTATAGTATTTAAAAGCTATACCGTAACGGCATATTCTCTGATAGCTCTTTATGTTTCCTCTGTAATAACCGATAAAATAGTAATGTTTGGAAACGAGGCTAAAATGCTGCAAATTTTCTCACGTGAAAACAAAAAAATATCGGACTATATACTAAATCAATATGAGCGCGGGGTTACAGGAATTCACAGCCTGGGAATGTATACCGACGAAGAAACGCTTATGCTTTTATGCGTTGTTACACCCAAAGAGCTCCCGATTTACATGAATATGATAAAAGGGTTTGATAAGGACGCTTTTGTTATTATCGGCGATGTCCATGAGGTTATAGGGGAAGGCTTTAAACAAATGTGTTAAATTAAAAAAATTGTGTTCTATATAGAAAATGTCGAAAAAAAGAAAGCGTTTTTATAAAAATCTGTTATAAAAACG